>JANNOT010000350.1:0-16371 GCA_031399375.1 Paraoceanicella sp. | reverse complement strand
ATCTGGCGGCCGGAAGTCGTGGCAGAAGACGCGGCGCGGGGCGTGGAGCATGGCTGGCACCGGCATTCTGCCTCCGGCTCACGCGGTGGCGCGGCACGAATTGCGGCCGACTGCCGCCCGAGGAGGTCGCGCGCGTGCTTGCCCGGGCCGCGGGCCATGTCGGGTCCGGGGGGCAATATCTCTACCACGCCCTCGTGGCGCTGGCGGCGCACGGAATCCTTGACCGCACCCTCTGGCAGCTCCGGCATCTCGTGGCGGGCAAGATCGCGGACCTGACCCTCGGTGCCCCGGATCAGATCAGCCCGTCATAGGCACGGCGCGGGATGTGGACCGCGATCAGGCTCGGCCCCGGCCGCTCGAGCGCCTCGGCGAACGCCCCCTCAAGCCCGGCGGCATCCGTCACGTCGACGCCGGGAAAGCCGAGCGCCCGGGCGATGGCGGCATAGTCGGTCACGCCGAACTCCACCCCCGCTGCCTGCTTGCCGTCGCGGCGCTGCTTCAGCTCGATCAGCGCCAGCGATCCGTCCACGAAGACCACGACCGGGATCGGCAGGGCGAGGTCGCGCAGGGTCGTGAGCTCGCCCAGCACCATGTCGAGACAGCCATCCCCCATCACCGCCATGACCGGGCGGGCAGGTTCGGCCAGGCTGTGCCCGATGGCCAGCGGCAGGGCGCAGCCCATGGTACAGAGGCCGGTGGACTGCATGAGTTCGCCGGCTCCCCCGCAGGTCCAGATCTGGCTCATCAGGATCCGATGCGCGCCGCTGTCCACGCTGGCGACCGTACCCGCGGGCTTCATCCGGTTCAGGATGTGCAGCGCCTGGGCCGGACCCCACCCGGGACCGGGGGCGAAGGCACCGGCGAGCGCGCGGCGCACCACCGCAGGCTCGCCCACCGGCCAGCTGGGGCGGACCGCGGCCCCAACGGTCAGCGCCGCAAGGCCGGGGCCGATGCCGCACACCCAGGAGAAACGCGCCTGGTGCATGTACTGGCTGTTGGGCACGGCCACGAATTCGATGCAGCGCGCGGGATCCCAGGGGTCCTGCCAGCCCGTGCGCATCTCGATCGGGTCATAGCCCGCGGCGATCACCAGATCGGCCTGGGCCAGCAGCGGCAGGACGAACGCGTCCGATTTCGGCGACAGGCCATGGCCCCCGAGGCTGAGGGGGTCGTCCTCGGGCAGCGCGCCCTTGGCCTTGTAGGTGGTCACGACCGGGATCCCGTGGCGCGCGGCCACCGCGCGGATCGCCTCCACCGCCCCCGGTTCGGTCAGCACGTCGAGCCCCGCGATGATCACCGGCCGATCGGCCTCGGCGAACATCACCCGCGCCGCGTCGAGATCGTCGCCCTCGGCCGGGGCGGTCGGCGACAGGGCGACCCGCCCGGTCGTCCGCGCCGGGGGATGGGGCGAGGTCGCAACCGGGATCGGCAGGTCGATATGGACCGGTCCGGGCTGCGGATCGAGCGCGAGGCGCACCGCCTTGTCCGCGACCGTGTCGCAATCGCCGGGGCGGGCCTCGAACGTGGCCTTGACCAGCGGACGCAGCACCGCGCGGTGGTCAAAGACCTGGTGGGTGTAGCGCAGCGCCTCTCCCTCGGGCACGCAGCCCGACAGCACGATCAGCGGCACGCGGTCCTGCTGGGCGTTGGCGACCACGTTGACGGCATTGGCGAGCCCGGGTCCCACGGTCGCCACCAGGACCGCCGGGGCGCCCGTCGCATGCCACGCCCCCTCGGCCATGAAACCGGCCGCGTTCTCGTGCTTGGCGAGTACGAAGCGGATCCCGGCGCGCACCAGCGCGTCGATCAGCGCCACCACCTCGCCCCCCGGCACGCCGAAGGCAAAGCGGACCCCCGCCCGCCAGAGCCGTTCCGCGATGATGTCGGCGGCCGAGGGCAGCAGCGGGATCGGGGCCTGGGCGGTCATGGCATGGGATCTCCGGGGGGACGGGATGGGGGGGCGGCGGCTGGCAGCGGGGCGGGCACCCTCATGCCCGCACGTCCGCGTCGAGCGCGCCGAGCACGGCCGCGGTCGCCCCGCCGGTCATGGGCTGGGCGGTCCCCGCGCGTCCGGGGGTGCGGCTGAACCGCGGCGCAGGCGCAGGCTGGACCACGCCGTCCGCCCGCGCGTAGACCCCGCGGGCGGCAAGATGCGGGTGGGTCAGCGCCTCCTCCCAGTCCAGGACGGGCGCCACGCAGGCGTCGCTGTCCACAAAGACCGCGGCCCAGGCGTCGCGCGTGCGCTCCGCCAGCCGGGCGGCGATGGCCTCCTCCATCCCGGGCCAGGCCGCGGGATCCATCTGGACCGCCGCCCAATCGGCCGACAGCCCGGCACACCGCAGGAAGGTGGCGAAGAATGCAGGCTCGAGCGCGGCCACGGCGATGAACCGGCCATCGGCACAGGCATAGCAGCGATACCAGGGCGCCGCCCCGTCGAGCCAGTTGGCACCCCGGCGGTCCGACACGGCGCCCGCCGCGCGCATCCCGTGCAGCAGCCCCGTCATGGCCGCGACGCCGTCCACCATGGCCGCGTCCACCACCTGACCCTGCCCCGACCGCTCGCGTTCCCAGAGCGCCGCCAGCACGCCCACGAGCAGGAGCATCGCCCCGCCGCCGTAATCGGCCACCAGGTTTAGCGGCGGGTCGGGCGGCCGGTCCGCCCGCCCCATGGCGTGAAGCGCGCCGGTGAGCGCGAGATAGCCGAGGTCATGCCCCGCGGTCGCCGCAAGCGGGCCCGTCTGCCCCCAGCCGGTGATGCGCCCGTAGACGAGCCCCGGGTTGCGGGCGAGCATCGGCGCCGGGCCGAGGCCGAGCCGCTCCATCACCCCGGGCCGGAACCCTTCGACCAGCACATCCGCCCGCCCGACCAGCGCGGTCGCCGCCGCGACCCCCGCGGGCGACTTGAGGTCGAGCACCACCGAACGCTTGCCCCGGCGGTTCACCTGTCCCGCCGGGTCGTGGCCTGCCACCCGGTCGATCACCACCACATCGGCCCCGAGATCGGCGAGCATCTGCCCCACCATCGGGCCCGGGCCCATCCCCGCAAGCTCGACGACGCCCAGTCCGGTCAGGGGCCCCGCGGACGCATCCGACGGCGGGCCGCTCACGGCAGCACCCGCTTCTGCCCGCGATCGTCCACGGCGACGAAGGTGAACACCGCCTCGGTCACGCGCAGGCGCACCCCCTCGGGCTGGCGGGTTACCCAGACCTCGACCGCGATGCGCATCGAGGTGCGCCCCTCGCGCTCCATCACCCCATGGATCGACACGACGTCGCCGACCGAGACGGGCCGGTGGAACGCCATCGCCTCGACCGCGACCGTGGCGACGCGCCCCCGGGCCCGGCCACGGGCAAGGACCGAGGCGCCGAGATCCATCTGCGCCATCAGCCACCCGCCGAAGATGTCCCCATTGGCATTGGTGTCGGCGGGCATGGCGATGGTCTGCAGCGTCAGCACGCCGCGCGGCTCCGGTCTCTCGATCATGGTTCCTCCGCTCGGGCTCCACGCTAGCGGATCGGCGGTCGCGCGCAATGGCGCGTGCGCGATTGTCCTCGCCCTAACCGCCGGCCTCCCCGCACCCGCATGCGGCGCGTGCGCGCCCCGCAAACCCGTCATTGCGCGATGCCCGCGATTCCCGGTATGGACAGATCTTCGAGGCGGGCCGCCGACCGGCGCGGACCCCGCAGGACCCGGACGCGTCATTGCTGATCGAAATCGCGATCGTCGTCGTCCTGACCATCGTCAACGGCCTTCTCGCCATGTCGGAGCTTGCGGTCGTGTCGGCCAAACCCGCGCGGCTGCGGGTGATGGCCGAACAGGGGCGCAGCGGCGCGCGGGCGGCGATCCGGCTGGCCGAGCATCCCGGGCGGTTCCTGTCCAGCGTCCAGATCGGCATCACGCTCGTGGGCGTTCTTTCGGGCGCGTTTTCCGGGGCCACCCTGGGCGAGCGGCTGTCGAACGTGCTTGAGGCGCAGGGGCTGAGCGAGGGGCTCTCGGACGGGCTCGGCGTGGCCACGGTCGTGATGCTGATCACGTATCTCTCGCTCGTCGTGGGCGAGCTGGTGCCCAAGCAGATCGCGCTGCGCGATCCCGAACGGGTCGCCGCGCGCGTGGCACCGTCCATGGTGATCGTCAGCGTCGTCGCCGCGCCGCTCGTCTGGGTGCTCGACGCGTCGGGCCGCGGGCTTCTGGCGCTTCTTGGGCAAAGGGGGGAGAGCGAGGAGACGGTGACCGAGGAGGAGGTCAAGACCATCATCGCCGAGGCGGAGACCGCCGGCGTGCTGGAGCGCGAGGAGCGCGACATGATCTCGGGCGTCATGCGGTTCGCCGACCGCTCCGCGCGCGCGCTGATGACCCCGCGCCGGGATGTCGAGGTGCTCGACCTCCAGGACAGCGAGGAAGAGCTGCGCGCCCAGATCCGCGCCACCCGCCGGTCCCGCCTGCCGGTCAAGGACGGCGAGGCAGACCGGATCGTGGGCGTCGTGACGGCCAAGGCGCTCCTCTCCTCGGTCGTGCAGACCAACGCGCTCGACATCCGCGGACAGATGCAGGACGCGCCCGTGGTGATCGACAAGGCCGACGCGCTCGACGTCCTGCGCGCCATCCGCGCGTCCAAGGTCCACATGGCGCTCGTCTTCGACGAATACGGCCATTTTGAGGGGGTGGTCACCTCGGGCGACGTGCTGGAAGCGATCACCGGCGCGTTTCTCGAGGAAGGCGACGAGGAACCCGCCATCACCGAACGCGAGGACGGATCGTTCCTCGTCTCCGGGTGGATGCCGATCGACGAGTTTTCCGAACGGCTTCGGGTCCCCGTGGACAGGGATGCGGAATACGAGACGGTCGCGGGCTTCATCCTGGCCGAGCTTGCCCATCTGCCCGCGGTCGGCGAGCATTTCACCAAGGGTGACCTGCGGTTCGAGGTGATCGACCTCGACGGACGGCGCATCGACAAGGTCCTGGTGTCCCGACAGGCCACCCCGTAAACCCGCGCGCTGGCCGTCCTTGCCACGCCCGCGCGCGGGCAGCGCCCTCAAGCCCGCAGAAGTGCGGCGATGTTGGTCAGCACGAACGCCCCCGTCGCCGCGAGGATGATGGACGGACCGGCCGGCGTGTCGAAGGCGAGGCTGAGCCCGAGCCCCGCCGCCACCGCGGCCACCCCCAGCCCCGCCGCGATCAGCGCCATCCCCTCGGGCGTGCGCGAGACGGGCCGGGCCGCGGCCGCGGGCAGGATCAGGAGCGAGGTGACCAGGACCACCCCGACGATCTTGAGCGCGAGCGCCACGAAAAGCGCCAGCAGAAGGGTGATCGTCAGCCGGTCGCGCGCCAGCGAGCCCCCCTCGGCCACCATCAGCTCGGGGCTGATCGTGGCACTGACAAGACCCCGCCAGGCAAGCGCCGTCACCCCCAGCAGCACCGCGCCCCCGACCCCGATCACGAGGAGATCGGTCACGGACACGGCGAGGATGTCCCCGAAGAGCAACCCCATCAGGTCCACCCGAGGGCCGGGCAGAAGCGCCAATGCGACGAGCCCGGCGGCGAGCGCCGCATGGGCAAAGACCCCGAGCACGGTGTCGAGCGCATATCGCCCCGTCGCCGCCGCCGCCGTCACGGCAAGCGCCATGGCCGCGGCGAGCGCCGAGACCCCCACCATCACGGGCAGCTCGACCGCAAGGGCCGCCGCAACCCCGAGCAGCGCCGCATGCGCCGTCGCGTCGCCGAAATAGGCCATCCGCCGCCAGACCACGAGGCAGCCGAGCGGGGCCGCGACCAGCGCCACGATCACCCCCGCAAGGGTCGCGCGCACCAGAAAATCAGGCATGGTGGGGGTGACGCGCCGCCATGGCATCGGCCACCGCTGCGGGACCCGCGCCGGCATCGCCCCGCAGGGGCAAAGCCCCCGGTGCGGGCGCGGACATGGGCGCAGAAACCGGCGCAGACACGGACACGGACGGGGCGCCATGGCGATCCCCCGCCTCGTTGGCATGGCCATGGTCTGCCCCGCCCGGGCCAAGCCCGTCATGGCTGTGATCGTGGCGATGGCGGTAGAGCGCGAAATCCGCCCGGGCGCCGAAGAGCGCGCGATAGGCGGGGTCCGCCGTCACCTGGTCGGGCGCGCCCGAACAGCAGACATGCCCGTTCAGGCAGATCACCCGGTCGGAGGCCGCCATGACAACATGGAGGTCGTGGCTGGCGAGCAGCACGCCGATCCCGCGCTCGGCCCTGATCTCGGCCAGCAGGTGGTAGAATGCGGCCTCGGCGGGCTGGTCGAGCCCCTGGGTCGGCTCGTCGAGCAGGAGAAGGTCGGGATCGCGCAGGAGCGCGCGGGCCAGCAGCACCCGCTGCATCTCGCCCCCCGACAGATCCGCGAGCTGCGCAGGCCCAAGCGCCCGCGCCCCCACCCGGTCGAGCGCCGCCGCCTGGGCCGGCCGTGCGCCCCCGGCGAGGGCGAGAAACCGCCCGACCGTCACCGGCATCGTCCGCTCCACCGCGATCTTCTGCGGCGTGTATCCCAGGCGGAGCCCGTCGCGCCGCCAGACCCGGCCGCCGTTCGGCCGCGCAGCACCGATCAGCGCGCGCAACAAGGTGGTCTTGCCACCGCCGTTCGGGCCGATGACGGTCACGATCTCGCCGGGGACCACCGCAAGATCGACCTGGTCGAGCACGGTGCGGCGACCATGGCGGATTGTCAGCGCCTCGGCGCGGATCAGCGGGGTCACGGCCGACCGGGCGTGCAGGCGGCGCAGAGGCCGAGCGTCTCGACCACCAGGTGCTCCACCCGGAACCCCTCCGCCTCAGCCTCGGCGGCGAGATCGTCGAGCCGGGGGCTTGTCCCCTCGCGCACGCCGCCACAGGCCCGGCAGATGCGGAACACCGCCCGGTGGGGCGCGGCGGACGCGCGGCAGGCGGTGTAGGCGGCGATGGACTGGAGCTTATGCACCAGCCCCTGCCCCTCGAGGAAATCGAGAACCCGGTAGACCGCGGGCGGGGCCGAGGCTGCGCCGTCCGCCTTCAGCCGGTCGAAGAGCTCGTAGGCCCCCAGCGGCTTTTCGGCATGATGAAGCGCGTCGAGCACCCGGGTGCGCAGCGCCGTGACCCGCACCCCGCGCTCGACGAGGGCAGCCGAGGCATCGGCGCTGCGGGTGCAGGCGGAGCAGTCGGTCATGGCGACCTCCCGGTGGCGTCGGCGGGTGGGGGTTACGATGTATCCTGTCGCACCATAGGCGAGATGCGGTCGCGGGGACAAGGGTCGCCCGTCACGCCAACCCGTGTCCCCACCGCGGACCGGGCGCCGTCACGCCCCCGCGTCGAGCCGGGCGGATTCCCAGGCGAGCATCGCGCGCTTGACCGGCAGGCCCCAGTGGTAGCCGCCCAGCGCGCCCGATTTCCGCAGCGCCCGGTGGCACGGGATCAGCCAGCTGACCGGGTTGCGCCCGACCGCCGTACCGACGGCCCGCGTCGCCCTTGGCGCGCCGATGGCTCGGGCGATGTCGGAATAGGTCGTGACATGCCCGGTGGGGATGGTGAGCAGCGCCTCCCACACCTTGATCTGGAACGGGGCGCCGATCAGGTGCAGTCGCGTCCCCTGCCCGTCGCCGAACGCCCCATCGACCCATGGTTGCAGCGCGCCCGGATCATGGGCAAAGGTCGCGGCGGGCCAACGGCCCCGCAGATCCGCCTCGGCCGCGTCGCGCCCGGTCTCGGCGGCGAAGGCCACGCCGCAGAGCCCACGATCCGTACCCATCACGAGCGCCTCGCCGAACGGGCTCTCGAACCAGCCCCAGCGGATGGTCAGGCCCGCCCCGCCCTCGGCAAACGCGCCCGGGCTCATCGCCTCCCAGCGCAGGAAGAGGTCGTGGAGCCGCGACGGGCCGGACAGCCCCGTCTCCAGCGCCGTGTCGAGCACCGTGTGTCGATCACGCAGCAGGGTCCGGGCATGGTCGAGGGTCAGGTACTGGAGGTATCGCTTCGGGCTGACCCCCACCCACTGGCTGAACACCCGCTGGAAATGCGTGGGGCTCAGACCGACCGCCGCGGCGATCTCCTCAAGCGAGGGATGGTCCTCGCGCCGGTCACCGATCAGGCGGATCGCCTCGGCCATCACGGCATAGGGGCGGGACTGGGACATGTCGTTCATGGCAGGGCTCCTCTTTGCGCCCCAGGATACGCGGCGGCGCCGCCGATGCGACCCGATTGTTGCGACCCCCTTGCGGCGGGGCCAGATTCCGCAAACTCTGCCCGCAGCGATGACCGGGGGGCGGCGTGCGATGGAGGACCGGGCAATGACGACGGCAGAGCCCAAGACGCTGCTGGGGGCCGCGCGTGCGGGGCAGACCGCTGCCCCGGCCCGGTTCAACTTCGCCCGCGACGTGGTCGATGCCCAGGACCCCGACCGGGTGGCGCTGACCTGGGTGTCGGCTGATACCACGCGCGTGCGGGACGTGACCTACGGCACGCTCGCCGATGCCTCCTCCCGGCTGGCGGGGGCGCTTGCGGGGCTCGGGCTCGCCCCGGGGGCGCGGGTGCTCGTCGTGATGGGCCGGGTCCCGGACTGGCATGTCGTCCTTCTCGCCTGCATGAAGGCGGGCCTGGTCGCGCTGCCGGGCACGCCGCTTCTGACCGCGGGGGACATCGCATACCGCCTCGCGGCGTCGGCGGCACAGGCCGTCGTCACGGGACCCGATCAGCTGGCAAAGGTGCCCGCGGGCCCGATCCGCATCGTGGCAGGGACCGCGCCGCCCGGCTGGCACGCGCTCGACGACCTGATCGCCACCGGGCCCGCGACCGGGGCGGTGGACACTGCGGCAACGGACCCGATGCTGATCTATTTCACCTCCGGCACCACCTCAGCGCCGAAGATGGTGCCGCGCGACCATGCCTACGGCCTCGCCCACGCGGTCACGGGCGTGCACTGGATGGACCTCAGGCCCGACGGGCTGCACTGGACCCTGACGGATACGGGCTGGGCTAAGGCCGCGTGGGGGATGATGTTCCCCCAGCTTCTGCTGGGCACGCGCATCTTTCTCTATGAGGGGGGCGGGGCGTTCGACGCGGACCTGCACCTGCGCCTCATCGGCCGACACGGGGTCACGAGCTTCTGCGCGCCACCGACGCTCTACCGCCTCTTTGCGCAGATGGATCTTGGCACCTACGATCTCTCCAGCCTCAGGCGCTGTCTCGGCGCGGGCGAGCCGCTGAACCCCGAGGCGATGCGGGTGTGGACGGCTGCGACCGGGCTCGACATCGCCGATGGCTACGGCCAGACGGAAAGCATTGCGGTCGTGGGCAACATGCCGGGCATGGCGATCCGCCCGGGGTCCATGGGCCGCCCCCTGCCGGGGATCGAGGTGGCGGTCGTGGACGAGGCGGGGGCAGAGCTTGCGCCCGAGCAGATCGGCCATATCGCCGTGCGCCCCGGGGCGCCGGGGCTTTTCGACGGCTACCTGACGGCAGACGGCATCGACCGCCGCGCGTTCCGCCATGGCTGGTACTATACCGGCGACACGGCGCGGCGGGACGCGGACGGGTATCTCTGGTTCATCGGGCGGGCCGACGACCTGATCCTGTCCGCCGCCTACCGCATCAGCCCGTTCGAGGTGGAAAGCGCGCTGCTCGAACACCCCGCCGTCGCCGAAAGCGCCGTGGTCGGCGCGCCCGACCCGATCCGCGGCCAGATCGTCAAGGCGTTCATCGTGCTGGCGGCGGGGGTGGAGGGCACCCCGGCGCTCGCCGAGGACATCCAGGCGTTCTGCAAGCGCCAGACGGCCCCCTACAAGTATCCCCGCGAGATCGCCTTCGTCCGGGCCCTGCCCAAGACCATCTCGGGCAAGATCCGCCGGGTGGAGCTGCGCGGCGGCTAGGCCACGCGCCAGTGCAGCGGGCGGGCCGGATCGAACACGGTCAGGGCACCCCCCGGCGTCTCGATCTTTGCAGGCGGGGGCACCGGCGTCTCGGTGCGCCGCAGCGTGAGCGTGCCCGGGTTCACCGGCAGGCCGTAGAACGCGGCCCCGTGGCGGCTGACGAACCCCGCAAGACGGTCGAGGGCGCCCGCCTCCTCGAACACCTGGGCCGTCCAGGGCAGCGCCACGGGGGCCGAGAACACGCCCGCGCAGCCACAGGCGCATTCCTTGGCGGGGTCGGGATGGGGGGCGGAATCGGTACCGAGAAAGAATCGCCCGTCCCCCGACACCGCCGCTGCCACCAGCGCCTGGCGGTGGCGTTCGCGCTTGAGCACCGGCAGGCAGTAGTAGTGCGGCCGCACGCCCCCCACGAGCAGGTCGTTGCGGTTGAGCAGCAGGTGATGGACCGTCAGCGTCGCCCCCATTCCGTCCGCCCCCTGGACATAGGCGACCCCGTCCGCCGTCGTCACATGCTCGAGCACCACGCGCAGCCCGGGCACGGCGCGGCGCAGGGGATCGAGCACGCGGTCGAGAAACACCGCCTCGCGGTCGAAGATGTCCACGTCCGCATCCACCACCTCGCCATGGACGCAGAGCGGCAGGCCGGTCTCAGCCATCCGCTCCAGCGCCGGGCGCACGGCGTCGATGTTGCGCACCCCGGCATGGGAGTTGGTGGTGGCCCCGGCGGGATAGAGCTTGACCGCCGTGATCAGGGGCGCGGCCGCGTCGATCATGGCGGGCGTCGTCGCCTCGGTCAGGTAGAGCGTCATGCGCGGCTCGACCGCGATGCCCAGCGCCGCGATGCGTCCGGCATAGGCCCGGACGTCTTCTGCCGTCGCGACCGGGGGCACGAGGTTGGGCATCACCAGCACCCGGGCGAAATGCCGGCTTTCGGGCAGGACCGCCGCAAGGATCCCGCCATCCCGCAGATGCAGGTGCCAGTCATCGGGTCGGGGGATGGTGATCTCGGACGGCGCGGCCATCGGGACCTCGGGAACGGCGGACCGCCCCTGTCTTAGCGGGCGGGTCACCCCGATACCACGGCGAAAAGCACCGGCGCGGACCCGCGTGCCACCGCACGCGGATCCACACCTGTCGGGATGGGAAACGCACACCCCCTGCGGCCCCCGACGGGCCATCGAGACGCCGATACGCCACGCAACCAGATCAACGGCCCACGCGCCGGGCGCGCGCCCCGGCCCCGGTGATATGCCCCCGGGCGGCTGGCGTTTCGAGATGAATACGGCGTTAACGCGGCATCTGGTTAATCCCGCCCGGGGGGTCCCATGCCCCTTGCCGGACGCCATTGACCGGCGCCGCGGATTGCGTCACTCACGAAATCCAGGGCTGGTGACAAGCCAAGGGGGGCGGGGTGTGGAGCGACTGACGGGCAAGCGCTGTCTGGTGACGGCGGCCGGCGCGGGGATCGGGCGGGCGACCGCGCTGCGCCTTGCCGCCGAAGGGGCCGCGGTTGTCGCGACCGACATCGACACGGCCGCACTCGACACGTTGCGGGCGGAAGCCCCCCGGATCGTGACTGCCCGGCTCGACGTGCGCGACCAGGCGGCGATCGACGCGCTGATCGCCGCCCATCCGCCCTTCGACGTGCTCGCCTCCTGCGCGGGCATCGTGGACGGGGGCACTATCCTCGACTGCGACGCGGCGTCCTGGGACCGGTCGTTCGATCTGAACGTGCGCAGCCAGTTCTGGGTGATCCGCGCGGTCCTCCCGGGCATGCTCGCCCAGGGCCACGGGTCCATCATCGCCATCGCCTCGGTCGCGGGCGCGATCATGGGCATTCCCAACCGCTTCGTCTATTCGGCGACCAAGGCCGCGGTGATGGGCATCATCAAATCCGTCGCCGCGGACTACGTGACCCGGGGCATCCGTGCCAATGCGATCTGCCCCGGGACCGTGGACACGCCCTCGCTCGAGGGGCGGATCCGTGCGGGCGGGGACTACGAAAAGACCCGGGCGGCCTTCGTTGCGCGCCAACCCATGGGGCGGCTCGGCAGGCCCGAGGAAATCGCCGCCTTCGCGGCCTATCTCGCCTCGGACGAGGCGGCCTTCACCACCGGGCAGATGCACGTCATCGATGGCGGGATGGATATCTGAGGCAACGGGGGAGACGACGATGAAATTCCTGCGCTATGGCGACCGCGGGGCAGAGCGGCCGGGGATGCTCGCGCCCGACGGCACGATCCGCGACCTCTCGGCCCATGTGGCCGATCTGGCGGGTCCCGTGCTCGCCGATCTCGGCCGGTTCGCCGCGGTCGATCCCATGGGCCTGCCGCTCGTCCCGGGCACCCCCCGCCTCGGCGCCTGCGTGGGCGGGGTGGGCAAGTTCATCTGCATCGGGCTCAATTATTCCGACCATGCCGCCGAAACCGGGGCCACCGTCCCGTCCGAACCCATCATCTTCATGAAGGCGTCCTCGGCCGTGTGCGGGCCGAACGACCCGATCATCATCCCCCGCGGATCGGTCAAGACCGACTGGGAGGTGGAGCTCGGCGTCGTGATCGGCAAGCCGGGAAAATACCTGACCGAAGCCGAGGCGATGGATCATGTCGCGGGCTACTGCACGATCAACGACGTGTCCGAACGGGCGTTCCAGACCGAGCGGCAGGGCCAGTGGACCAAGGGCAAGTCCTGCGACAATTTCGGCCAGACCGGCCCCTGGCTGGTCACCCCCGACGAGGTGCCCGACCCCCAGGCGCTCAAGATGTGGTGCCACGTGAACGGCGCGGTCCGCCAGGACGGCTCGACCGCCACCATGGTCTATGGCGTGAGGCACCTGGTCGCCTATCTCAGCCAGTTCTTCACGCTGCACCCCGGCGACGTGATCTCGACCGGCACGCCCCCGGGCGTGGGCCTCGGCATGAAGCCGCCGCAGTTCCTGAAGCCCGGGGATGTGGTCGAGCTCGGGGTCGAGGGGCTCGGGACGCAGCGCCAGGACGTGGTCGCCGATCTGTGATCCGGCCCCACGCCGGGCAGCACCTGGCAGCGCCGTAGCGTCCGCGCGGCGGGGCCGCAGGCCGGGGCCGGTCACGCCGGCAGACGCGGCGTCGCGGCCAGCAGGGCCTGGGTATGGGGATGGGACGGTGCGGCGAACACATCCGCCGTGCGCCCCTCCTCCACGATCCGTCCGGCCTGCATCACCAGGACCCGGTCGGTCACCGCCCGGATCACGCCGAGGTCGTGGCTGATGAAGAGGTAGGCGAGCCCGAGCCGGTCCTGCAACCCGGCCAGCAGGTCGAGGATCTGCGCCCTGACCCGGACGTCGAGCGCCGAGACCGCCTCGTCCAGCAGGATCAGCGATGGCGCGATCACCAGCGCCCGGGCGATCGCGATGCGTTGGCGCTGTCCACCGGAAAACTCGTGGATATGGCGATCCGCATCGCCCGCCTGCAGCCCGACCGCCTCGAGCGTGCGGGCGACCGCGTCCACCCGCGCCGTCCCGACCGGGGCGTCGGGGCGCAGGTGGAACGGCTCGGCCACCAGCCGCCCGACGCTGTGGCGGGGATTGAAGCTGCCATAGGGGTCCTGGAACACCGCCTGCATTCGCTGACGCGCCACCCGGGCGAAGCGCTCGCCCGCATGGACCGGGACGTCGCCGAGGTGGATCGTCCCGCCCTGCACGGGCTCCAGGCCAAGGATGGCCCGCGCCAGCGTCGATTTGCCCGAGCCCGATTCGCCCACCAGACCCACAGCCTCGCCGGCACCCACCGTCAGGCTGACGCCGTCGACCGCACGCAGCCGACCGGTCGGGGCAAGGGGATGGGGTCGCGGGGTCCGGTACGCGCGCACCACACCCTCGACCCGCAGGAGCGTGCCATGCCCCCCCCCGCCGGCGCGCGCCGGCGCAGGCGCCGACGCCGCGAAAAGCGCCCGGGTGTAGGCATGGGTGCGATCGCGGAAAAGCGCCGCCGTCGCGCCGGTCTCGACGATCCGCCCGCCCTGCATGACCGCGATCCGGTCCGCGAGCCCATGGGCCACGGCGAGGTCATGGGTGATGAACATCATCCCCATCCCGTCCTCGTCCACCAGCTGCCGCAGGAGGGTCAGGATCTGCGCTTGTGTGGTGACGTCCAGCGCAGTCGTGGGTTCGTCGCAGATCAGGAGCCGTGGGCGCAGGGCCACGGCGATGGCGATCCCCACCCTCTGGCGCTGCCCGCCCGAAAGCTCATGGGGATAGCGCGCCGCCGGGACGCGGCCCTCGGGCAGTCCCACGCGGTCCAGCACCGCGCGCGCCGCCCGCCGTGCAGCGGCCCGGCCGAGCCCACGGTGGATGCCAAAGACCTCGCCGACCTGATCGCCGATGGTCTGGAGCGGATTGAGCGCCGTCATCGGTTCCTGGACCACCATCCCGATCCGCGCCCCGCGCAGCCGCGCCATGGCCCGATCGGGCAGTCCGCCGATCTCCTCGCCCTCAAACCGGATGCTGCCCCGCCGCACCATCCCCGGCGGCAGCAGCCCGAGGATCGCGAGCGCGGTCAGCGATTTGCCCGAACCCGATTCCCCGATCAGCCCCAGGACCTCGCCCGGCGCGACCGCCAGGGTGATCGCGTCGAGCAGGGCGGGCCCGCCGGAAGTGACGGAGAGGGTGACGCCGAGGCCCCCCAGCGCCAGAAGCCCGCTCACCCCCGCACCCGCCGGGGGTCGAGCCGGTCGCGCAGTCCATCGCCAAGCAGGTTCAGCCCCAGGACCGTCAGCACGATGGCGAGCCCCGGCGCCACCGCCGTGTGGGGGGCGAGCACGACCAGCGTCTGCGCCTCGGCCAGCATCCGGCCCCAGGACGGCGTGGGGGGTTGCGCACCCAGCCCGACATAGGCCAGCCCCGCCTCGGCAAGGATCCCCAGGCTGAACTGGATCGTCCCCTGCACGATCAGCAGGCTCGCGAGGTTGGGCAGGATATGCTCGATCGATATCCGCGCCCGCCCCTTGCCCGCCACCCGGGCGGCCTGGGTGAAATCCCGCTGCCAGAGCGCGAGCGCCGCCCCTCGGGTCAGGCGCGCGAAGACCGGGATGTTGAAGATGCCGATGGCAAGGATCGCGTTTACCGCCCCGGGCCCCGCCACCGCGGTGATCAGGATCGCGACGAGGAGCGAGGGGAACGCGAATACCAGATCCCCCCCCCGCCCGATGACCTCGTCCAGCCATCCATCCCGGTCAGCGGCCGCGATCAGGCCGAGCGGCACGCCCACCACCATCCCCAGCCCCACCGCGACCACCGCAACGGCGAGCGAGATCCGCGCGCCGACCATGAGCATCGATAGGATGTCGCGCCCGAGCTGGTCGGTCCCCAGCCAGTGCGCCGCCGACGGGGCCGCAAGCTTGCCGCGGATGTCCAGTGCCCCGACCTCGTAGGGTGTCCAGGCAAACGACCCCAGGGCCGCGGCCAGGGCCAGCCCCGCGAGCACGGCGCCGATCCAGAACCCCGCCCCGCCCCTCATCGCCGCCGCAGGCGCGGATCGACCCACGCATAGGCGAGATCGACCAGGAACGTCACCATGACCACCGCGACGACCAGCAGCATGGCCACCGACTTCACCACGATCAGGTCGCGCTGGGTGATGCCCTGGAACACCAGCCGCCCGAGGCCTGGCAGGAAGAACACGTTCTCGATGATGATTGCCCCCGCGATCAGGAAGCTGAACTGGAGCCCCAGGATGGTCAGCACCGGGATCATCGCGTTGCGCAGGGCATGGCGCCGCAGCGCCTGCCCCTCGGTCAGCCCCTTGGCCCGCGCGGTGCGGACGTAGTCCTCGCCCATCGTGTCGATCAGCGCCGCGCGCAGCACGCGTGCGAGGATGGACGCCTGGGGCAGCGCCAGCGCAACGGCGGGGAGGGTCAGCGCCCGCAGGGCCGCGACGGGGTCGTCCCACCCCGGAAATCCGCCGGCAGAGGCCCAGCGCAGTCCGATGGCAAAGACCGCGACAAGCAGCATGGCAAACCAGAAGTTCGGGATGGCGAGACCGAGCTGCGTCGCCCCCATGACCCCCCAATCCCCCGCCCGCCCCCGCCGCGCGGCCGCGTAGAGCCCCACGGGCAGCGCGATGGCGGTGGAGAGGCCGAGGGCGAGAAGCGCGAGGGGGAGCGAAATCCAGACCCGGTCCGCGACCAGCTCGGCCACCGGCACCTTGTAGGTGTAGGAGACCCCGAAATCCCCGACGAGCATCCCGGCCAGCCAGTCGAGGAACCGGAGCGGCGCGGGGGCGTCGAGCCCCATTTCGGCGCGCAGCGCGGCCACCGCCTCGGGTGCCGCGTTCAGCCCCATCATGAATGCGGCCGGATCGCCCGGCACGACCTCCAGCGCCAGAAAGATCACGATCGCCGCCGCCAGCAGCGTCGCGGCCAGGGCGACCATGCGACCCGCCAGATAGCCCAGCATCGCTTCAGCCACGCGCGACAGGGGGGAACGGGGGGGCGCTGCGGGGGCGGGTCAAGGCTGCGCAGCACCGCGGCCTGCCG
>JANNOT010000348.1:0-32159 GCA_031399375.1 Paraoceanicella sp. | reverse complement strand
CCGCTGGCCAGCGCCGCCTTGAACCCGTTGCGCGCAAGCTCCACAGGCCCGCCTCAGCGCCGCGGGCGTGCGCGTCGCGGGGGCACCGACCGGACCGCCGCGCTCACCCCCTGGGCTCGAGCGCGTCGATGCGCGCGCGCAGGGCGTCGTTCTCCTCGCGCGCCTTCTGGGCCATGGCGCGGACCGCATCGAATTCCTCGCGCGTGACGAAGTTGCGATCGGCGAGCCAGCGGTCGATCCATGATTTCATCGCCGTCTCCGCCTCTTCCTTCGCGCCCTGCGCCACGCCCATGGCGTTGGTCATCAGTTGCGAGAGGTCGTCGAAGATCTTGCCGCGGGTCTGCATCTGCCGTCTCCTTGGGCTGGGCCGACGCCAGATATGGCCCCCGGGCAGGGCTTTGCCAAGGCGGTGCGGCCGGATGGGACGCGGCACTTGACAGGCCGCCCGCCCCCGGGCCACCCATGGCCATGCTGCGCCCCGCCATCCGGTGCCCCGCCGCCCTGCGCCCCGCCCCGCCCCGAGGGTCCGATGTTCGCCCTGCCCTTTCCCATGATCGACCCCGCGATCGTCTCGGTGGACCTGTTCGGCGCCACGTTCAGCCTGCGCTGGTATGCGCTCGCCTATATCGCGGGGCTGCTGCTCGGCTGGGTCTATGTCGTGCGGCTGGTCAGGCGGGCCGAGCTCTGGCCCGGCGCCACCCCCCCGTTCCGTCCGGCCGAGGCGGAGGACCTGCTGACCCATCTCGTCGTGGGCGTCATCGTGGGCGGGCGGCTGGGCTATGTCCTCTTCTACAACCCCGCGCATTTCCTCGCCAACCCGGTGGAGATCCTGCGGGTCTGGGACGGCGGCATGGCGTTCCATGGCGGGTTTCTCGGCGTCTGCGCAGGGATCGCGATCTTCGCGCGCCGCGGCGGGCGCCCGATGCTCTCGGTGGGCGATGCCGTCGCCTGCGCCACGCCGATCGGGCTCCTGCTCGGGCGCATCGCGAACTTCATCAATGGCGAGCTCTGGGGGCGGCCGACGACCCGGTCCTTCGGCGTGCTCTTTCCCGGCGAGCGGGCCCAGACCTGCCCCCCGGGGTGGGAGGGGCCCTGCGCCCGCCACCCCTCGCAGCTCTACGAGGCGGCGCTGGAGGGGGCGGTGCTCTTCGCGCTGCTCGCCTGGCTTGCCTGGCGGGGCGGCGCGCTCCGTCGGCCAGGGCTTCTGACGGGGGTATTCCTCGCAGGCTACGGCATCGCGCGCAGCGTGGTGGAGAACGTGCGGCAGGGCGACGCGCAGTTCGTGACGGCCGACAATCCCTGGGGCCACGTGATCCGCCTCGGAACGGGGGCGGAGGCGTTCGGGTTCACCATGGGGCAGGTGCTGTCGCTGCCGATGATCCTGGCGGGCGTCGCGTTCATCCTGACCGCCCGGCAGCGGTGAGCCTTGCCGAGCGGCTTGCCGCGCGGATCGCGGCCGAGGGGCCGATCCGGCTGGCGGACTGGATGGAGGCCTGTCTCCAGCACCCGGTCTTTGGGTACTACGTCACGCGCGATCCCCTCGGCGCCGGTGGGGATTTTACAACGGCGCCCGAGATCAGCCAGATGTTCGGCGAACTTGTCGGGCTGGCGCTCGCCCGGGCCTGGATCGACCAGGGGGCACCCGGTCGCGTCGCGCTGGTCGAGCTTGGACCCGGGCGGGGCACGCTGATGGCCGATGCCTGGCGCGCCACAGCCCGCGTGCCGGGGTTCCATGCCGCGGCTGCGGTCTGGCTGGTCGAGACGAGCCCCGCCCTGCGCGCGCGCCAGATGGCAGCCGTTCCTTGGGCCACCTGTGCCGCGCGGCTGGAGGAGGTGCCCGACCTCCCCCTTTTCCTCATCGCGAACGAGTTTTTCGACGCGCTTCCCGTCCGGCAGTTCCACGCCACGCCCGAGGGCTGGCGCGAGGCGATGGTGGGCTGGGACGGCACGCGGTTCCACCCCGCCCTGTCCCCGCCCCTTGCCGCACCCGATGGGCCGCCGGGGCGCGTGCGCGAGGTCTGCCCGGCGGGCGAGGCGATCGCCGCGACCATCGGCGCCCGCCTGCGCCGCAGGGGCGGGGCGGCGCTGATCGTCGATTATGGCGACTGGACCGGCGCGGGCGACACGGTCCAGGCAATTGCAGGTCATGCGCCAACAGACCCCTTCGCCAACCCCGGGGCGGCGGACCTGACGGCCCATGTGGGGTTTGGCGCGCTCGCCCATGCGGCCGCAACGCCCCATGCCTTCGCGACCCAGGGGGCCTGGCTCGCCGCCATGGGGATCGGCGCGCGCGCGGCCGCCCTCGCCCAGGCCGGTCCGGTCGAGGCCGAGGCCGTCGCGGCAGAGTTGACACGCCTGACGGACCCCGCGCAAATGGGCCGTCTCTTCAAGGTTCTTGCGCTCCACCCCCCGGGCGCCGCGTGCCCCCCCGGCTTCGACGCCCCCACACATATGCCCGCCGAAAAGGCGCCCCCGGAATGATCCAGCGATGACCCGAGACTGATCCCGGAATGACCCTGCAATGACCCCGGCATGACCCTCGAATTCGTGACCGATGCCAGCCTGTCGGGGTTCACGCACGGGTTCTTCACCCGAAAGGGCGGGGCATCTTCGGGGGTGTTCGCGGGGCTGAACTGTGGGCCGGGATCGTCGGACCAGGTGGATATCGTGGCGATCAACCGCGCCCGCGTGGCCAAGGCGATGGGGATCGCACCCGGGTCGCTCCTGTCGCTGCGCCAGGTCCATTCGGCCCGGGTGGTGACGATAGACCGGCCGTTCGGCGTGCACCCCTTTGCTGAGCGCCCCGAAGCCGACGGGATGGTGACGGCGACCCCCGGCCTTGGCCTCGGCATCCTCGCGGCCGATTGCGCACCGGTCCTTTTTGCCGCCGACGGCGTGGTCGGTGCGGCCCATGCGGGCTGGCGCGGCGCGCTCGGCGGGGTGATCGAGGCGACCGTGGCGGCGATGGAGGCGCTCGGCGCCCGCGATATCCGCGCCGTGGTGGGCCCCTGCATCAGCCAGCGCGCCTACGAGGTCGGCCCCGACTTTCTCGACACGTTCCGGTCGCAGGATGATGGCTACACGCGGTTCTTCGCGCCGGGCAAGGGCGACCGGCTGATGTTCGACCTGCCGGGCTTTGCGCTCGCGCGCCTGCGCGGCGCAGGCGTCACGGCGTCCTGGACCGGCCACTGCACGTTCTCGGACCCGGTGCGCTTCTTCAGCTTTCGCCGCACCACCCATGCGGGCGAGGCCGATTACGGGCGCCTGATTTCCGTAATCCGGCTCTGACCGCCATGCTGCACGTCGCCCCGGACGAATACGCAATGCGCGAAGCTCGGCTTCGCGCGGCGATGGCGGCGCGGGGGCTCGACGCGCTCTTGCTCTTCGCGCCCGACAGCCAGTACTGGCTGACCGGATACGATACGTTCGGATTCTGCTTCTTCCAGTGCCTGGTGGTGGGACCGCGGGGGCTGAGCCTGCTCACCCGGTCCGCCGACCTGCGGCAGGCGCAGCTCACCTCGACCCTGACCGACATCCGCATCTGGCGCGACGCCGCCGGGGCGGATCCGGCGCGCGATCTGGCAGCCCTGCTGGCGGACCTGGGCGTCACGGGCCGCATCGGGGTCGAGACCGACACCCACGGGCTGACGGCGCGCAACCACCAGCGCCTCGCCGCGGCCCTGCCCGGGCTGATCGAGGCGTCCGATGTCGTCCCCGCCCTGCGCCTGGTGAAAAGCCCCGCCGAGATCGCCTTCGTGCGCGAGGCGGCCGTCATGGGTGACGCGGCGTTCGACGCGGCAATGGCCGTCACCGCGGCGGGGGCGGACGAGGGGGCGATCCTCGCGGCGCTCCAGGCCGAAATCTTTCGCCGCGGCGGCGATTTTCCGGCCAACGAGGTCATCATCGGCTCCGGCCCCCGGGCACTGCTCTGCCGCTATGCCGCGGGGCGGCGCAGGCTGGACGTCCAGGACCAGCTGACCCTGGAATGGGCCGGGGTCAGCCGCCACTACCATGCCGCCCTGATGCGCACGGTTGTGATCGGCGCGCCGACCGCGCGCCACCTGACGCTCCACGCCGCGGCGCAGGAGGCGCTTCTGGCCTGCGAGGCGGCGCTGGTCCCCGGTCGGCCGATGGGCGAGGTCTTCGACGCCCATGCCCGCACGCTCGACGCCCGTGGCCTCGGCCCCCACCGGCTGAACGCCTGCGGCTACGCGCTCGGCGCCCGCTTCACGCCGAGCTGGATGGAACCCTACATGTTTTACGAGGGCGCCCCCCAGGTCATGGCCGCGGGAATGGTGTTCTTCCTCCACATGATCCTGATGGACAGCGACAGCGGGACCGCGATGACACTCGGGCGCACCAGCCTCGTGACCGACACGGGGGCGGAGGTGCTGTCGCGCCTGCCCCTCGCCCTGACCGTGCGCTAGGCGCGGGTCGGCTTGCCGCCCGCCCCCGCGTCTTGTATCCCTCAGGTCCCGTGATACCAGATGCACGTCGGATTCTCGGGGGACCCATGGCACGCTTCGTCTTCATCACCGGGGGGGTGGTGTCCTCGCTGGGCAAGGGGCTGACGGCCGCGGCCCTCGGTGCGCTCCTCCAGGCGAGGGGCTATTCGGTCCGCCTGCGCAAGCTCGACCCCTACCTCAACGTCGATCCCGGGACGATGAGCCCGTTCGAGCATGGCGAGGTCTTCGTCACCGATGACGGGGCGGAAACGGACCTCGACCTCGGCCATTACGAACGCTTCACCGGGGTCGCGGCGCGCAAGACCGATTCCATTTCCGCGGGCCGGATCTATTCCAACGTGCTGGAACGCGAGCGGCGCGGCGACTATCTCGGCCGCACCATCCAAGTGATCCCCCACGTCACCAACGAGATCAAGGACTTCATCCGCATCGGCGAGGATGAGGTGGACTTCATGCTCTGCGAGATCGGCGGCACGGTGGGCGACATCGAGGGCCTGCCCTTCTTCGAGGCGATCCGCCAGTTCGCCCAGGACAAGCCGCGGGGCCAGTGCATCTTCATGCACCTGACGCTGCTGCCCTACCTGGCCGCGAGCGGCGAGCTCAAGACCAAGCCCACCCAGCATTCGGTCAAGGAGCTGCGGGCGATCGGCCTGACGCCGGACGTGCTCGTCTGCCGGACCGAGCACGAGATCCCCGAGCGCGAGCGCGAGAAAATCGCGCTTTTCTGCAACGTGCGCAAGGAGGCGGTGATCCCCGCCCGCGACCTCGCCTCGATCTACGAGGCGCCGATCGCGTTCCACGAGGTGGGGCTCGACCAGGCGATCCTTGACGCCTTCGCCATCTCGCCCGCCCCACGCCCCGACCTCGCCCGCTGGCGCGCCGTGCGCGAGGCGATCGAGCATCCCGATGGCGAGGTCCGGGTGGCGGTGGTGGGCAAGTACACCCAGCTCGAGGACGCCTACAAGTCCCTGGCCGAGGCGCTGACCCATGGCGGGATCGCCAACGGGGTCAAGGTGCGGGCGGAATGGATCGATGCCGAGATCTTCGAGCGCGAGGACCCCGCACCCTACCTCGACGGCCTGCACGCCATCCTCGTGCCCGGCGGCTTTGGCGAGCGGGGGACCGAGGGGATGATCAAGGCCGCAGGCTTTGCCCGCGAACGCCGCGTTCCCTATCTGGGCATCTGTCTGGGCATGCAGATGGCGGTGATCGAGGCCGCGCGCAGCCTCGCCGGGATCGCCGATGCGGGGTCCGAGGAATTCGATGCCGAGCAGGCGCGGTTCGAGCCCGTGATCTTCCACATGAAGGAATGGGTGGAGGGCAACACCCTCGTCACGCGCGAGAGGGGCGCGGCCAAGGGCGGCACCATGCGCCTGGGCGCCTATGCCGCGACGCTGAAGCCCGGCAGCCAGGTCGCGGCGATCTACGGCGCCCCCACGATCTCCGAGCGCCACCGCCACCGGTTCGAGGTGGACATCGCCTACCGCGACCGGCTGGAGGGCTGCGGGATGCTCTTCAGCGGCCTGTCGCCCGATGGCCGCCTGCCCGAGATCGTGGAGCTGCCGGGCCACCCCTGGTTCGTCGGCGTGCAGTTCCACCCGGAGCTGAAGTCGAAGCCCCTCGACCCCCATCCGCTCTTTCGCGACTTCGTGCGCGCGGCGGTCGAGCAGGGGCGGCTGGTCTAGGTGTCCCCCGCCCCTCTGTCCGCCCGCCGCAGCCAGAGGCTGCCCGCCCCGCGCCCGGCCAGCACGGGGAACCGCGCGCCGAGCGTGCTCATGGCCGACCCAAAGCTGCGCTGCAGGTAATGGGTCGGCATCAGCACGTCGAAGTACCCCGAGACCAGCCAGCCAATCAGGGCGGGCTGCTCGCTATAGTGCCGCGGCCACCATTCGGGCGGATAGTCGAAGGGCAGGAAGATGTCGTGCACGTGGACGGCAACGCCGGGGGCCAGCAGCGGGAACATCCGGTTGAAAAGGATGTCCACGTCTATCCCGGGCAGCATCAGGTGGCTCGAATCGATGAAGAGGACATCCCCCGGCCCCAGGGTCGAGGCCAGTTCGACATCGTCGAGCGACAACGCCCGGCGGCGCAGGGTGACCTGCAACGCCTCGACGCTGCGCCGGGGGCGGGGATCGATGCAGATGATCTCGCAATCGAGCCGCGCATCGATAACGCCCTGGCGCAGGATGAAGGTGGAATCGCCCGATCCCACCTCGACGATCCGGCGCGGGCGGAGCTCTGCGATCATCGCATGCGCCACAGCACCGTCGAGCGGCGGAAACATCCCGCGGCCCAGGACCGGCGTCCGAGGGTCAGGCACGCCCGGATCGGCGACCAGGTTCTCGAACCGCTCGAGCGACGCGCGGATCTGGTCGAGACGGCGTGTGAAACCCGGGCGGGCCCGGTCGAAGATCTCTTCGATCGCCGGATAGGCCGGGGGATCGCGCAGGATGCTCGCCATGTAGGGATAGGGTGTGAAGAACCCGCGCTGCCGTGCACCGGTGACGGTCATCATGCCCGCATAGAGCTTTGATATCCGCTCTCTCTGGCGCTTGAACACAAAACCGCTGCGCAAAATCACTCTCCACTACTACCAAACCAGATCAGCATGGTGCAGTGGACGATGTCAAGGATTGCAAATCGCCTGTAATGGCGATTTACGCTATTTGTCATGGAGCTGCGATCGCCTGATGGTTACCGCGGAACCGCGGATAGTAGCGGGCGGGCGCGGGCAGATATTTTCCGCGGGCGCATGGATACATACGCGACGCGTGCAGGGGCGGAGGCGATGATGCGCCATGCGGTCGGACTGGCGACGGTCGGCGTGGCAGCGCTCGTGCTTGTGGCCGTGTTTTTCGCCGCCATTTCAGGGATGCCGCTGCCCGCCGGGGACCAGGATTACTTCCTGCCCGTGGCATCGGTCTATGCCGAAACGGGGGCTCTGCGGCACCCGTTCTTTTCCCCCATCGCGGGCAATCGGGACAACGAGATGGTCTGGCACGGCTGGCTGATGCCCGTGCTCCAGGGTCTCGCTGCGGGGCCGGGCTACGAGACAAGCCTCGTGCCCGGGGTCGTGCTGGCGGCGGTGCTGGTCATGGCCTGGGCCGCGCTGCTGGGGCGGGCGGCGCTGGTTGGGGTGCCGATCCTGCTGGCGCTCTTTCTCTATCAGCTCGGGCGGCCCGAGCAGGTGGCCTCCGCCACGCTCCTCCTGCTGGCGGTCGCCTGGCGGCTGCGCTGGGGGCATATCCCGGTCGCGGGCCTCGCCATCGGACTGACGGGGATCGCCGCCCCCGTGGTCGGGGTGGCGGCGGGGCTGGTGGAGGCGGTGCGGCTGGCCGAGGCCCATGGGCGGATCGCCGCGCTCGCCCCCCGGGTCGCGGCGGTCGCGGCCATCGCACTTGCCGTCGCGGCGGGGGTGACGGTGCAGGCGGGTCCGGTGCCGCTCGCCGACTGGATCGCCGGGCTGGAGGCCCATGCCGCGATGATCGCGGGGCGGGACGATACCGCGGGCCTGCTGCATTACGCGCTGTTCCAGCCACGGATGCCGGGGGTGGCCGTTCACCTGGCGCTCCTCGTCCTGTGGCTCGGGACCATCTGGCGCGATCGCGGTCCGGGCTGGTGGCTCGCACCGGCGGCGGCGCTGCTCGGCTGGGTCTGGTTCACGGCGCTGCGGCTGCCGCCCACGATCTACAACGCCACCGCGCTGATCCCACTCGTGCTCGTGCTGGTCGCGCAGACGCGGTCACCCGCGACGCGGCCGCTCCTGCTCATCGGTGCGGTGGCTGGGTGGATCGCGATCGGGCTTGCCGGGCGCGATGCGGTCGTGGGCCTGCGGGGCGGGGCGGATCCGCAGGCACTGCGCGCGGCGCTCGCCACGCTTCCGCCCGGCGCAAGGGTCCGGACCGACAGCGTCGCGTTCGCCATGATCGCGCGCGAGGTCCTGGGGCCAGCGCGCGTGCTGCACGGCGCGATGCCGGGCGAGGCCGCATTCCGCCTGATCCCGCAGGCCTATTCGGGCCGTCCCGCGCCCGAGGTGCCGCCGAGCGCCTGCCTTCGCATCGCCACCTTCCACCCGGTGCCGCTCAAGGATTGGGCGTTCGGCCTGACCGGACCCTGCGACTAAGCATCACCCGCCCGGACCTCACCCACCCCGCATCCCGACCCCGGGGGAGCTAGAAATCGGTCGGCGCGCCGCCTTCCTTCTTGCGGCGCCGGACGAAGGCGTCGAGTTCCTCGGCGATGGCGGGGTCGAGCGGCGGGGGTTCGAACTCCGCCAGGATCTGCTTCCACATGCGGTTCGCCCGCTCGGGCGTCTGCTCGGCCCCCGCCTCTTCCCAGGCCTTGAAGTTGCGCCAGTCGCTCAGGAAGGGGCTGTAGAACGCGGTTTCGTAGCGGCTCTGGGTATGCGCGGCGCCGAAGAAATGGCCCGTGGGCCCCACCTCGCGCATCGCCTCGACCGCCACGTCCTCGGCCGTGATGCCAATGGGCGTGTTGTAGGCGACGATCTGCTGGATCGTCTCGCAATCCATCACGAACTTCTCGTAGGACGCGCAGAGCCCGCCCTCGAGCCAGCCCGCGGCGTGGTAGACCATGTTGCAGCGCGCGGACTGGCAGGCCCAGAGCGAGAACGCGCTTTCCCACGCCGCCTGGGCATCGGGCACATTCGCCGCGCAGGCGTTGGAGGCGCGGAACGGCAGCCCGTAGAACCGCGCCATCTGGCCCGACATCTGGGTGGCGCGCATGTATTCCGGCGTGCCGAAGGCGGGGGCGCCCGATTTCATGTCCACGTTCGAGGTGAAGCTTCCCATCACCACCGGCAGGCCGGGACGGATGATCTGGAGGAGCACGATGGCGCAGAGCGCCTCGGCCGTCTGCTGCGCCACCGCGCCCGCCAGGGTCACAGGCGCCATGGCGCCCGCCAGCGTGAACGGGGTCACGATCGTCGGCTGCCCCCGCCGGGCCATCCGCATGGCGCCGTCGAGCATGGGCCAGTCATGCTTCAGCGGGCTCGACGAATTGATGTTGGTATACATCCGGGGGGCGGCGTCGAACTCCTCATGGCTGAGCCCGGCCGCGATGCGCACCATCTCGATCACATCCTCGACCCGCTCCCTGCCCAGGCTGTAGGCGTGCACGACCTTGTCCGTCAGCACGAGCGCGTCCTGCAGACAGTCGAGATGGCGGACCGAGGGGTGGCTGTCCATCGGCTCCACCGGGTACCCGCCGTTGAAGTGGATGCAGTTGAACGACTGGGTCAGCCGCAGGAAGTCGCGGTAGCTGTTGCGGTCGCCGATCCGCCGCCCGCGGTCGAGATCCGAGCAGTTCGGGGGCGAGGCCACGGCGCCGAACAGGAGCCCGTCGCCCCCGACGCGGATTGCCCGGTCGGGGTTACGGGGCGTGATGGTGAACGTCTCCGGCGCCTTGGCCACGTAGTCGCGGACCATCGCGCGGTCCATGCGGACGTTGCGGGTGTCGAAATCGACCTCCGCCCCCGCCTCCTTCAGGATCCGCAGGGCATCGTCGTGAAGAAAGAGGATCCCGATCTCCTCCAGCACGCGCATCGCGCCATGGTCGATGGCGCGGACCCCCTCCTCGGACAGGGGCTCGGTCGGCCGGTCGATGTTGCGGGGCGGGTGCCAGGGCATCTGGTGGAGCGATCCCGCACCCGCCCGGCGGGCATTGCCCGCCCGCCCGCCCCCGCGCTTGCGCCGTTCCTCGAGCATGGTGTCCCCCTGCCGCCGGTACCAGCCTTACGCTACTCCAAGGCCCTGGCCGAGGCATGACGCAGCAGCGACATGGACAGGCGGAAAACGCGACCTTCGCCGCTGCTCGGGGGGCCCTTCAGGGGGCGAGACACCGTTCGAACCCGGCTGCCAGACCCTCGATCAGCGCGGGATAGAGCGCGGGACCCGGGACGAGCGCGGCCCCTGTCGCGTCGAGCGTGCCGAGCCGGGCCGCCGTCCCCTCGACCAGTTGTTCGGCCAGCCTGGGCGAGAACTGCGGTTCGGTGAACACGCAGACGACGCTGCCCCGCACCAGCGCGTCACGCAGCGCCACCATCCGCGCCACCCCGGGCCCACCGGCATCCGACAGGGCGATGGCCCCGGCATGGGTCAGGCCATAGCGCGCCTCGAAATGCGCATAGGCATCGTGAAAGACGACATAACCCCGCCCGCGCAACGCCGCCATCCGCCCCGCGACCGCGCGGTCGAGCGCCAGAAGCTCCGCCACCGCCGCGTCCGCATTCGCGCGGTAGAGTGCGGTGTTGCCCGGATCACGCTCTGCCAGCGCATCGGCGATCACCGGCAGCCAGACGATTGCCGCGGCGGGATTGAGCCAGAAATGCGGGTTGCCCCCGCTGGTGCCATGTCCGGCGTCCTGCCCCTCATCGTGCCCCGCACCGCCGTCGGACCCCGTCGCGGCCGGGGGCATGGGCAGGCCCGGGACTTCTGCCAGCTCGATCACGTAGGCTTTTGGCGACAGGGTCTGGAGCGGGCGGGCGATCCAGGGCGTCAGCACGGGACCGATCACGATGACGATGTCGGCCTCGGACAGGAGTGCTGCCTCGGACGGGCGCAGGGCATAGTCATGCTCCGACACGCCCGGCGGGATCAGCAGCGCGGGAACCCCGATCCCCGCCATCACCCAGGCGACCAGGGCATGGACGGGGGCGATATCGGCGACGACCCGGGGGGCCGCGGGTGCGAGGCCCGGGAGCAGGACCAGCAGGAGGGCAGCGGCAAGGCGGGTCATGGGCGCTCCGGCATCGGGATCGCCATCCCTTACCCGAGATTGCCCCGACGCCGCAAGGTAATTGTTATACTATAACTTTAGCGCTGGTGGGTCGGCGCCGTGGCGCCCGGGCACGGATATCCTTCGCCGTCTGGCGGCAGAGGAGGCCGTGGGTCTGGCCCGTCACGTTCGCCCTTTGGGAATAGCGGAAGCTTTCGCTCGGGCACGAGCGCGCTCAAGGGCGCCGTATGGTCCGGGGGCGGCGGCTCGTCCGCAAGCCATCGGGCGCAGCCAGGGCCGCCCCGGTAAAGTCATCGAGGGTCGCGACCGTCATCGGTCCCCCGCATCCAGCCCGCCACCAGCGGCGCGCCGAGGATGACCACGACGAGCCGTACGATATGGTGCGTGACGACATAGGCGACATCCGCACCCGCGAGGATCGCGAGCACCGCCATTTCCGCCTGCCCGCCGGGGGCAAAGCTCAGGAACGCCTCGCGCGCGGGGGCGAGACCGCCGAGGACGGCGATCTCGGCAAAGACCAGGCTGATGGCGGCCAGGATCGCGCAGTAGCCGAGCGCCGCCGTCACGTCGCGGCCGAGCTCGCCCAGGGTGATGCGCGCATACTGCGCGGCCACGCCGAGGCCGAGCACGAACTGCGCCGCCTCGATCGCCTCGGCGGGGGGTCGGTGGTCGATCAGCCCGGTCAGGCGCGCCGCCGCGGCCAGGATCATCGGCCCGAGGATCGCCGCCCCGAAGAGCCGGACCCGCACGGCAGCCCACCAGCCGAGCAGTGCGGCCACCACCATCGCCACCTGCTCGCCCACGGGGATCATCGATGCGGGCAGGCCCGCGGGCCGGTTGATGGGCGCATCGTAGAGCCCGCCGAGCAGGAGGGGCGCAGCGCTCACGATCGCGATCACCCGGGTCGCGTGGACCAGCGACAACGTGCGTGCGTTGCCCCCCGCCTCGATCCCGAAGGCCAGCATGTCCTGAAGCCCGCCCGGCATGGCGGCATAGTAGCTCGTGACCGGGCCATAGCCGCAGACGCGCCGGAAATAGGGGATCCCCACCGCCCCCATGATCGCAACCATCGGGATCACGAGGGCGACCGAGATCGCCATCCCGGGCAGCCGGCCAACCAGCTCGGGCGTGACCGACGCGCCCACCGCAACCCCCAGCACCGTGCGCAGAACCGCCGCCACCACGCCGAGCCCGCCGAAGCGGACGCCCGAGAGCGCGGCGATCAGCCCCGCCGCCATTGGCCCGAGCAGGAACGGAAGCGGCAGCCCAAGGGCGGCGAAGACGCCAAGCCCCACCAGCCCGACCGCCCCGCCGCGGAGGGGAAGGGCAAGGTCTGACGGGATCGGTCGGGAAAACAGGCGCATGGCCCCGCCTGCCTAGACGGCGTCCGGGCAGGGGGCAACCCCGCCCGGACGCGGCAACCCTCAGGCCACCAGCGGGTCGAAGACGAACGCCTCTTCGGTGAAGAGATCGACCGTGCGGTTGCGGAACCGCACGACGTCGCCCTCGCCCAGGTCGAGGAACACGTCCTGCCCCCCTTGGGTCAGATCGGCCGCGATGTCGGCAAAGCCCGCGAACCCGAAATCGCTCAGGTCGATCCGGTCCTGCTGGCCGACACGGAAATCCCACACCACGTCCGCGCCGCCGCCGCGCTGGAACACGAAGGTATCGGCCCCGCTGAACCCGGTGAGCTGATCGTTGCCGAGCCCGCCATCCAGAACGTCGTTCCCTTCGCGCCCGTGCAGCGCGTCGCGCCCGGCCCCTCCCGTAAGGGTGTTGTCGGACCGGTTGCCGCGCAACTCGTCGTTCAGGTCGCCCCCGGTGATGTCCACCGCGAACGTGCCGAATGCGACGAAGGACTGCGCCGCACCCGTCAGCACGATGTCCGCCGACACGCCTGCATCCGCCGTCAGGGTCAGGCGGGTCACCCCGACCTCGACCGTGCCGAGATCGCCGACCGCGGCCGCATCGACGATGCGGATCTCGTCGAAGTCCCCGGCATCGTCCAGCGCCCGGGCGAAGGTGGCGTAGCCGTCCTCGAACACGACGGGCCCGTTGCGAACCTCGCCGAGATAGAGGTCCACGTCGCTGACCAGGTTCAGTCCCACGATGACCGGATCATGGTCCGAATTGCGCAGCGGGGATGTGCCGTCGAAGATGGTCGGGTCGCGGCCGAAATCGAGGTTGTAGTCGAGCGCATCCGCCTCGTCCGAATTCACGTGCCATTCGGTCACGTCGGCCACGAGACTGGTGAAATCCTCGTTGGTGAACGCGTAGTCGAGCGTTCCGGTGAACCCGTCGAACACGAAGGAATAGGCGTCGTCCCCGATCAACTCCTGGGCGAGGTCGTCATAGCCCGCCTCCAGCAGCACCTGGACCGGATCCTCGGCCGCATAGGCATTGTAG
This sequence comes from Paraoceanicella sp., assembly GCA_031399375.1. Classification (GTDB taxonomy): domain Bacteria; phylum Pseudomonadota; class Alphaproteobacteria; order Rhodobacterales; family Rhodobacteraceae; genus Paroceanicella. The sequence goes on along the minus strand of JANNOT010000348.1, from coordinate 18,534 downwards.
TCCCCCAGAAGGATGGTCCGGCCAGACGGGTCCCCGGTGGGGTTCGTCGCAAGCCAGTCCGCCAGCACCGCCGCGGCAGCCGCCCGGGTCGCGTTCGAGGCCCCCTGCCCGTCGCCCTGGTCGAGATCCGCAGGGGCAGAGGTCGGCGACGCCTTGGATTTGAGGTGGTTCACCACCGCCGTGAAGCTTTCGCCCGACGCGATCTCGGTAAAGGTCTGCGCGATGGCCGGGCGGTTCGCGGGCTCCACGCTCAGCGGGTTCACAAAGGCGGCGTCATCGAGGATCGCCGCATCGCCCGCCAGGCTGACCGTCGTCTTGCGGTAGAGGAACGCGCCGGTGATGGCGTCCGTGCCCACCTGCCCGGTGTTCACGTATCCGTAGATGTCGCCGCCGAGTTCCGCGTTCAGGGCCGCCGTGAGGGCCGCGAGCGGGGCCGAGGCAACGTCGTTCTCAATCTCCACCAGGCCGATCACGTCGGCGTCGAGCGCGATCAGCGTCGTCACCGTCTTCTCGATCTGGCGGGCAAGCTCCTCGGCGCTGTTGGCCCCGCGGGGTTCCAGCCCGACCGAGGTCACCGCGCCGTTCGCATCGAGCGTGGTGAAGAAGTTGAGCACGTTCAGGCTCGCCACCCGCAGATCGCCCCCCACCGCCTCGGGCGCGAGATCGGGGGGGTTCGTGTCGTCGAACGTGTTCTGCCCGGTTTCGGTCGCGCGCACGCGCCAGGTGGACTGGGACGCAGCGTTGCCTGCCCACTGGTAGTCGAGCACGCCGGTCAGGCCCGTGACCGTGTCACCCATGCTGACGGCCGTCGCGGTGGTGAACGGATCGAACCCGTCAAGATTGCCGATCGGCTGGTTCTGCTGGTTCAGCCCGTCATCATAGGTGATGGAAAGGCTGCCCACCTCCTCCAGATACGCCTGGAAGCCGGCGACGTCAGGCGCGTTGTTCTGGGTGAACTGAAGCGCGCGCTCGCCCTGGATCAGGCGCACCTCGTTGAAGCGGTCGAGATTGAACATCTCGCTGACGGTCAGCGTCTCGGCAAAGCTGACGAGCATGCCTTCATAGGCTTCCAGATCGGCGATGAAATCCCCGTCCTGCGCCCGCGCGCTGCCGACCGTCGACAGGTCGATGACCGCCACTGTCGGCGCGGCGTTCCCCGCACTTTCCACCACGACCGAGGCGATGGACGACAGTTGCGTCTGGCCGAAGTTTTCCTGCACGGTCCCGCGAATGGTGACCCGGTCGCCCACCTGGACATCGACGCCGAACGCACCGTCGGCGACAAAGATCCCCTCGGACGTCGCGGCGTCGCCATCGGCATCGGCGTCTTCTTCCTGGACGTAGAACCCGCCCAGGCTGCGTCCCCCATCGGCATCGCCGTTCTGGAAATCGCCCACGACGATCGCCGTGATCTCCACCAGCTCGCCGCGCAGCGGGCTCGCATCCATGTTGTCGAAGGCGCCGACGGGGTTGGGTTCCTGCGTAGCAGGGGTGCCCTGGATCGCGCTGATCAGCACGTCGGCATAGGGATCGGCGGTCACTACATTTGAGGCGCCGGGCGTCGGGTTCTGCGCGACGATGGAGGCGGAGCCGTCGGGCACGCGGCTGAGCGACTGGCTGGGGCTGATAAGGTTGGCGTCTTCATCGTACTGCACCGTCTGGCCAAGCGCCGCGAGCAGCCCGTCGTCAACCGGGTCCGCCGTGCCGTAGACGATGGCATCGACCAGTTCCGCGGTCCTGGCCGCCGTCCCATTGACGAAATCGGCGGCGTCGCCCTGGTAGATCGCGACCGCATCGGCGCCGTTCTGCAGCAGGCCGTTGGAAAAGACGACATCAACGCTGGTCACCCCCGCGTTGCCGAGCACGAAGAACCCGTTCGCATCGGTCGTGTAGCCGTCCAGGTCGAAGGCGGCATAGGCCGTGTCGCCATTGCCGTTGAAGAACACCACGACCAGCCCGTCGAGCGCCGTGTTACCAGCCCCGCCGTCGTAAAGCTCCACGAACTCGGCGAAGTCGACGCCTGCGCTGTCGCTGTCGAGCTCGTTGATGGACAGGGTGACTGCGACCGCGTCGTCGAACACCGTGTCCGCGCGGAAATCCAGGTTCTGGATACGCTCGTCCAGATCACGGCCGGTATCGAGCTCGGCATAGGGTGTGTCGCCGTATTCGGCGGCGAGGTATTCGGCAAGCGTGTCCTGTTCGGAGCCGTCGACAGCGAACTGCGCAAGGCCGCTGCGGTCGCCGGTCAGGTCCGGGGTCCCGTCGCCATCGGTGTCGTCGTAGAGCTTCACGGCGTTCAGGTTGGCAAAACTCGGGAACGGATAGCCGTCGCCGCCCGCGACCATGAAGTTCAGCGTGACGATGCGGAATGTCTGCGCGGCGTCGCCGGACAGCTCGCCTGCCCGCACCAGCTCGTGAAGCACGGTCCCGTCCGCATCCACGATCGCGGCGCTGACGATGCGGTCCCCGGCCGGTCGGTCGAGGTCATAGCTGAACTCGATCCCCGAAAGCTGGGGAAACTGGCCCGGCGTCAGCCCCGCGCCAGAACCTGCGACCCCATGCTCGAGCACCTGGATCAGCTCGGCGCGCGTGACCGTGACCAGGGTCAGCCCGTTGTTGAACGCGAGCGCCGTCTGGATCGCGGCCTGGCTCACGCCCCCGTCGGGTCGGCCCGAAAGCGGGTTCCCGGCGATCGGCAGACGCTCGGCATCCGTCCCGGTGAGCACGACGATGTCGCCGATCGAGGCGCGGATGCCGCCGGCGTTCTTGATCGACACGACCACGGGCTCGGTCTCGCCCAGATCCGCGGCAAGCGCGTTGGCGAGCGAGAGATTGGCGTCGGCGGTCAGGTTGCCCAGGTTGGTTTCCTGCGTGCGCACCCCGTCGGGCTCCGCCCCTGCGCGCTGGCCGTTCAGGAAGACATCCGTCAGCCCGAAGAAATTTGCGTCCTGGGTCGCGATGTCCGCGGCCAGCAGATCGGTGATCTCGCGGATCTCCGCATCCTCGAACGCCGCTGCGTTCAGGTCGGCGACGCCCTGGTCGTCGGTGGCATAGGCCCCCGACTCGGCGCTGTCATACGTCTCGGGCAGAAGGTTGCCCTCCTCGTCGAACCCGATGACCAGGCGGCCGAGGTACTTGTAGTTGCCATCGGTGTTGACCACGGCCGTCTCGGTCCCGCCGGCATTGGTGACGAAGCTGGGATAGACGCCCTGGTCGCTGTCGCCTGCGCGGATGCGGTCATCCTCGTCGAAGAGCCGCGTGTTCGACCCGCCCGCGACAATGATGTCCACGTTCTCCAGCCGCTCGGCCAGTGCAAGCTCGATCGAGAGCTGCTGCATGTGGGTCAGCAGGATGACCTTGTTCATCGACGGATTTGCCGCAAGCAGCGCATCCACATCCGCCTGGATCACCGCCGCGAGCGCATCGAGCTGCTCGGGCGTCGGCACGTTGTCGAAGGGAGCGGGCGACACGCCCACGGTACCGGACGAGGAGATGCGCGCCAGCGTCGGCGTGATGGCCGCGACCACCCCGATCAACTCGCCATTGACCGCAATGACCGTCGAGCCGGCGATCTTGCCCGCCTGCGGCGCACCGCCATCGGGCACCACCAGCGGCGCGAGATCGGCATTGGGGGCGAAGTTCAGGTTGCCCGACAGGTAGGGGTAATCCGTCCCCGTGAAATCCGCCCCGAGGATCGTGCCCGGTGCCGAGCCATCGATCAGCCCGCGCACGACACCGGTGCCGAAGTCGAATTCGTGGTTGCCGAATGCCACGGCCTGAATACCGAGCTGGTTCTGAATTTCGATATCCGCGATGCCGCGTGACCCGAACACCCGCTGGGACGCGTCAAAGAACAGCCCCGCGATGTAATTGTCGCCCGATGACAGGGTCAGGGAATTGTCGGGCAGCCCGTCATCGCCCACATCCTCGGCCCGCAGCGCGTTCAGCACCGCCGACAGCCGCGGCGCGTCGTCGAGCGCGGCCACCGCCGCCTCCTGGTCCGACAGATGGAAAAGCTCGAGCGTGAAGGCCGCGGCGGGCGTCTCGCCCCCGTCATCCTCTGGCACATAGGTTCCGGCGGGGAACGGGGTCGCGGCGGTTGCGTTGGTCACGGCACCGTCGAGCGCGTCGATGCCCGAGAACGTCCAGCTGGCGGCGTCGAATGTCGCATCGGGTCCCGTCCCGTCCTGCCGGTAGGCCCAGCCGTCGAGATATTCCCAGGGCTGGTCGGTCCCATCCACGCCGACATCGCCGAAGGTGTCTACGACGACGCCGTTCTCGAACAGCTCGATCGCGTCATCCCCGTTGAAGTTCGTGGCGCCCGGGGCGACCAGGTCGGGGGCAAAGCCGAAGAAGGCTGCGAACTGCACGGACTCGGATGCGACATAGATCCGCTGTCCTGCTACCGCCGACCCGCTCAGGGTCACGTCCGCCCCATTCGACGCGCCGCCATTGCTTGCCAGGCCGATGCCGTAGACGGAAAGGTCGGGAATGTCGGCCCGTGCCGTCAGCTCGATCGCCTTGGGCGTGCCCCCCGCCAGGGGCCCGTCGATGATACCGGTAAGCAGCAGATCGGACATGGGTCAGCATCCTTCGTCTACGGGACAGCGCGGGACCGCGTTTAGGGTCCGTTAACGAAGGTTTTGTGTCAGCGCCGGTGGCGACCCGAACTCTCGCAGTGCAGCACGCCCGTTCATCAGCGGCGCAGGCCGATCGCTGCCCCAGCCTGGGACGGCCGGGGCAGCGCGGCATGGCCTGCGCGCAGCGCCTCGAACTTCGCCTGGGCCCAATCGGGAAACGGCGCCGCGCGCCGGGTGTTGAGGTTCACGTTGATGATCACCTCCTCCAGCGTCGCGCTGATCCCGCCGGTGCCCCCGTGCACCAGCGCGCAGAACACGTGCAGGCGCTTGGCATCGCAGTCGAGCAGCGTCAGCCGGACCCCGAAATTCTCGCCGAGCAGCAACTCGTCGAGATAATGGTACTGCGCCTGGATCGCATAGGGTCCCTGGCGATGCTCGGCCGCGAAGCCCGCGCCGAGGCCCACGCCCTCCAGAAACACATCGAGCGCACGGTCAAAGGCCATCGTGTAGTACTGGACGTTCATGTGGCCGTTGTAGTCGATCCATTCCGGCACGACTCGGCCACCGGGGATTTCGAGTGGACCCGTGCTACTCGCCTGCGTTGAATCGGCCTTCGTCATTTCGCGGCCCGGTTACAAAGTGGCGCCAAGATGGCGCTTTCTAGGCATTAAGTGAAATTTAACTATTTCGTTTTGGGCCGTCATGGCATCCTCCGCGCACGTTCACATCAGCGTGAGGTTACCATGAAAACTGTCATTAGCGCACTGTCGGCCGCTGTCGTTGCGGCCTCGCTCTCGATGCCCGCATCCGCAGCGGTCATCCGGGTGACCGCGGCCGATTTCGTCGCGGGCTCGGGGCTGATCACCTTCAGCGAATTCGCCGTGGGGACGGCCAATCCCGCCTACACCCCCGCCACCTATGGCGGCGGTGCCGATTCGCCGACCGTCACCTTCGACGGGTTCTTTGCCGGCCAGTCGCTCAGCCTGAACCCTGGCGTTGACTGCCCCGGCGCCGCGGCGTCAGCCTGCGTGGTCGGCACGCCAACCGCGGGACTGTCGTTCTTCGACGCCTCGCCCGACACCTTCATCGTCGGCGACGGTGCCAACCCGACATCCCCGGTGCTCTCGGGGTCCCCGACATTCAGCGGGCCGATCGCGGTGCTGTTCAGCGTCGATCAGGTCGGGGTCGGTTTCGACGGCGGCTTCTTCGATGCCATCGGCAGCACCGGAATCACCGCGTTCGCGCGTGACGGGTCCCTGCTCGGCACGGTGTCGAACACGGGGACCGGGATCGAGTTCCTCGGCCTCGTGGACGCCGCGGGTCTCGCCAGCATCGCGGGCGTGTTCCTCGATCTCGTCGGCAGCGAGCCGCAGGGCTTTGCCATCGACAATATCCGCTTCGGCGTCGCGGGCCAGGTCGTGATCCCCGACGATCCGTCGGCGATCCCGGTTCCCCCGGCCCTGCCGCTGCTCGCAGCGGGGCTCGCCGCCCTCGGCTTCGCCCGGCGCCGTCGGACCTGACCCCGGACGCGCGCGGGGCCAGCATCCCCGCGCGCGACATCCCCCGCCAATGGCTTCCAGCGGACACGCCGAGCCCGTAGGATGCGGCGGCACCGTTTCGGGGGGAAGGCATGGACTGCACTCAGGCGATCGACCGGCTGCGGGCGCTGCTGGGCGACCGGCTTTCCACAGCCGGGGCCGTGCGCATCCTGCACGGCCAGAACGAGAGCTACTATCCCGTCACACCCCCCGATGCGGTGGCATTTCCCGAGACGACGGCCGAGGTGAGTGCGGCCGTGCGCATCTGCGCCGATGCGGGCGTGCCGGTGGTCGCCTGGGGGACGGGCACGTCTCTCGAGGGGCACGCGCTCGCCTTTCAGGGCGGCGTGACGCTCGATCTCGGCCGGATGAACCACATCCTCGCGATCCATGACGCCGATCTCGATGCGGTCGTCCAGCCCGGGGTGACGCGCGAGGCGCTGAACACCGAGCTGCGCGCCACCGGGCTCTTCTTTCCCATCGATCCGGGCGCCAACGCCTCGCTCGGCGGGATGGCCGCGACCCGCGCCTCGGGCACGACCGCCGTCCGCTACGGCACGATGCGCGAAAACGTGCTGGCGCTCGAGGTCGTGCTTGCCGACGGGCGCGTGATCCGCACCGGCACCCGGGCGCGCAAGTCCGCGGCGGGCTACGACCTGACGCGGCTTTTCGTGGGCTCCGAAGGGACGCTCGGCATCATCACCGAACTGACCCTGCGGCTGCATGGCCAGCCCGAGGCGATCTCGTCAGCCGTCTGCGCGTTCCCCGACATCCAGGCGGCGGTGGGTGCCGTCATGGCGACCATCCAGATGGGGATCCCCATGGCGCGGATCGAGTTCGTGGACGAGGCATCGATCCGCTGCTTCAACGCCCATGCCGGCGCGCAGATGCCCGAACGCCCGCACCTCTTCCTGGAATTCCACGGCTCGGACCAGGGCGTGGCCGAGCAGGCCGCCCGGGTCGGCGAGATCGCGGCCGAATTCGGTGGCGGCGATTTCAGCTGGACGACAAAGCCGGAGGAACGGGCAGCGCTCTGGCGCATGCGCCACAACGCGATCTATGCCATTCGCGCCTCGCGCCCCGGCTGCATGGCGCTGTCCACCGACATCTGCGTGCCCATCAGCCGCCTGGCCGAGGCCGTGACCGAGACCCGGGCGGATATCGACGCGAGCGGCATCCCCGGCCCCATGCTGGGACATGTGGGGGACGGCAACTTCCACACCGCGCTGCTGATCGACCCCGCACGTCCCGCCGAGCTCGAGATCGCCAAGGCCCTCGCCCACCGGATGAACCAGCGCGCGCTGCGCCTGGGCGGAACGGTGACCGGCGAGCATGGGGTCGGCCGGGGAAAGATGGCCTACATGCAGGAAGAGCATGGCGATGCGTGGTCTGTGATGGCTGACCTGAAGCGCGCGCTCGACCCGGGCAATATCCTAAACCCGGGCAAGGTCGTGCAGGTCAACTGACCCCGGATATCAGGGCGTCGCGGGCGGGGCGGGATCGAGGTACACCTGGTGGCAGGCATTGCATGTGGCGCGGGTCTGTCCTGCCGCCGCGGCCATGGCCGGGCGATCGCCGCGGCGCGACGCATCGATCAGGCGTCGCCCGTCCGATTCGAGCGCGGACCAGCCCGCCAGAAATCCGCCCGGCTCGGTCCAGACCGCCTGACGCGCCCGGCTCTGCGCACCATATCGGCTCGCGGGGGTGTCGCCGAACGCCTCGGCCAGACCGCCGGCCCAGGTGGTCAGGTCCGCCGCCCGTCGCGCGGCAACGGCGCTGTCGATGGGCGCCTGGCCTGCCGCCATCGCCTCGATCAGCGCCAGGGCGCGCTCCATGTCGGCCATGCCCTCCTGCCGTTCGCGGATGTAGTCGGACACATGGGGCGCATCCTGTGCGGCGCCGCCCAGGGCCATCAGCACCAGGGCACCCGCAGCCGTCACCATGCGCCATCCCGTCATCAATCCCATCGCCGTTCCTCCCGCAATGATCGACGGACCTGAAACGCACGGACCCCGGTCCCGGTTGCGTGCGCAGGGACCGGCACGCCCCATGTGGAACCGGGTTCGGCACGGCTGGCCGCGCGCAGGGGCTTACTGGGCGAGGAGCGACCGCGCCGCCGCCCGGGCCTCCTGCGTGACGGTCTCGCCCGCGAGCATGCGCGCCAGCTCGTCCTCGCGCGCGGCGGGGTCGAGCGGGACGACCCGTGTCCGGGTCTGGCCGCCCGACACCGTCTTTTCGATGCGCCAGTGGTGGTCCCCGCGCGCGGCGACCTGGGGGGAATGGGTCACGGCGAGCACCTGACCCCCCTGGGCGAGCACGGCGAGCCTGCGCCCCACCGCATCGGCGGTCGCCCCGCCCACCCCGCGGTCGATCTCGTCGAACACCATCGCCATCGCCCCGCCGCGCCCCGCGAGGCAAACCTTCAGCGCAAGCAGGAACCGCGACAGCTCTCCCCCCGAGGCGATGCGGCCAAGCGGGCCGGGCGGGCTGCCGGGATTGGTCGCAACTTCGAACCCCACCGCATCGGCGCCGTCGGGGCCGGGCTCGCCCGCCGCGATGCGGGTCGCGAACCGCGCGCGGTCGAGCTTCAGGGGGGGAAGCTCGCGGGCGACGGCGGTGTCCAGCGCGGCGGCCGCGACGACCCGCGCGGCGGTCAGCGCGCGTGCGGCATCGGCATAGGTAGTCTCGGCCCGCGCAGCATCGCCGGCCAGCCGTGCCCGGGCCGCCTCGCCCCCGTCGATCGTGGCCAGGCGCGCGGCCAGCGTCGCGGCTAGGCCCGGCAGGTCGTCGGGTCCCACCCGGTGCTTGCGGGCGAGCGCGCGCAGGGCGAAGAGCCGCTCCTCGGCCCGCTCCAGCGCGCCCGGATCGACATCGAGCGCATCGAGCGCGCCCTCCACCCCCGCCACCGCCTCGCCCAGCTCGGCCAGCGCACGCTCCAGCGCGGCGATGGGGGCGTCGAGCCGACCCTCGGCCCGGTCGGCTGCGTCGGCGAGCCAACGGGCGGCGTTCCACATCGCCCCCTCCGCCCCGTCGCCCCCCAGGGCGGTCGCGGCCCGCGCGACGTCGTCGCGGATGCGGATGGCCGCCTGCATGCGCCGCCGCTCGGTGTCGAGCGCCGCCTCCTCGCCCGGGCGGGGGGCAAGCGCCGTCAGCTCCTTGACCGCGTGGCGCAGGAAATCGGCATCCTCGGCAGCGCGCGCCTCGGCCCCTGTCGCCTCGGCGAGCGCTGCCCGCGCCGCGACGAGCGTGCGCCAGGCGGCCCGCACCGGCCCCGCATCGATGGCACCGAATGCATCGAGCAGCGCGCGGTGCCCGCGCGGGTCGAGCAGCCCGCGATCATCCTGCTGGCCATGCTGCTCGACCAGGACCCCGCCGAGCGCCCGCAAAAGCTCCGCCCCGCAGCGGCGATCATTGGCAAAGGCCCGGCTGCGCCCCTGCCCGTCGATCTCGCGCCGCAGGATCAGCTCGTCCTCGACCGGGACACCCGCCTCGTCGAGGATCGCGTGGGCCTGGTGCCCGGGGTCGAGGTCGAATTCGGCCACCACCTCGCCCGTGGCGGCCCCCGCGCGCAAAAGCTCCGCCCGCCCGCGGGCCCCGAGCACGAAGCCGAGCGCATCGAGCAGGATCGACTTGCCCGCCCCCGTCTCGCCGGTGAGAACGTTCAGCCCGGGGTGGAACGCGAGCCGCGCGGCGTCGATCAGCACGATGTCGCGGATGGAGAGCCCGCGGAGCATCCGCCCGCCGGCCCTAGAGCCAGCGGCCGAGCAGCACCCGCTCGTAGATGTCGCGCAGCCAGCCCTCGCCCTGCGGCTCAGCCGTCAGCCCCGCGCCGGTCACCAGCGCATAACTGTCCTGGTACCAGGGCGAGGCCGCGAAGTTGTAGCCCAGGATCGCCGCGGCGGTCTGTGCCTCGTCCGTCAGGCCGAGCGAGAGGTAGCATTCCACGAGCCGGTGCAGCGCCTCGGCCGTCTGGGACGTGGTCTCGTACTCCTCGACCACCGCGCGGAAGCGGTTGATGGCCGCGAGGTAGTGCCCGCGCTTGAGGTAGTAGCGCCCGATCTCCATCTCCTTGCCCGCGAGATGGTCGAGCGTCAGGTCGTATTTCAGCTTGGCCTGCCGGGCATATTCGCTGTCGGGATAGCGCAGCGAGGTTTCGCGCAGCGCCCTGAGCGCCTTCAGCGTATTGTCCTGGTCGCGCCCCACATCGGTGATCTGGTCATAATAGCTCAGACCGATCAGGTACTGCGCATAGGCCGCATCCTTGTCGGCGGGATAGAATTCGAGATACCGGCGCGCGGCCTGTTCGGCCTTGTCGAAATCCTGGGCGCGGTAATAGGAATACGCCGACATGATCATCGAGCGCTTCGCCCACTGGGAATAGGGATAGAGCCGCTCCACCTCGTCAAACAGCCGACCGGCGGATTCGGGATTGTCGTTGTCGAGCCGGGCCTGGGCATCGTTGAAGATGACGTCGGGTGCCCGTGTCTCGATCGGATCCTCGGACGCACCACAGCCCGCGAGGGCGAGCGCTGCCGCCAAGCCTATCCCGATCTTTCGCGTCTGGCGCATCCCCCGCCCTCCCCTGCTCACCCGCAGGGCTTATCACAGGTCGCGCGCCCGCCGGAAGATGTCGCCGACGGCGCGGCGCGCGCTCAGCCCACCCGGCGCAGGGGCGCAACCGCAGGTTCGACCACCGGGGCCAGCGTGACCATCTCGACCGCACCCGCGGTGCGAAACAGCGCGCGAAGGAGCCGGTTGGTCAATCCGTGCCCGCTGCGCCACCCGGTGTAGCGGCCCAGGATCGGCGCCCCGGCGAGCGCGAGGTCGCCGACGGCGTCGAGAAGCTTGTGCCGCACGCATTCATCGGCGTGGCGGAATCCCTCGGGGTTCAGCACCACCGCGCCGTCCACCACGACCGCATTGTCGAGCGTGCCCCCGAGCGCCAGGCCGCGGGCCTGCATCGCCTCCACCTCTGCCCGGCGGCAGAAGGTACGGCTGTCGGCCAGATCGCGGGCAAACACCCCGTCATCCAGCGTCAGCGCCCGGTGCTGGCGCCCGATCGCCGCATCGGGAAAATCGATGGTCAGGTCGAGCTCGAGCCACGGCGCAGGGTCGAGCCGCGCAAACGCGTCACCGTCGGCAACCTCGACCCTGTGGCGGATGCGCAGCGCCCGCCGCGGGGCGTCAAGGCTGCGAAGCCCCGCCTTGCGGATCAGTTCGACGAAACGGGCCGCGGAGCCATCCATGATGGGCACCTCGGGCCCGTCGATCTCGACCAGCGCATTGCTGACGCCCATCCCCGCCAGGGCTGCCATCAGATGCTCGACGGTCGAGACGCTGACCCCGGCCGCGTTAGCGATGCGGGTGTTGAGCGTGGTGTCGCTGACCGCGTCCCACAATGCCGGGACCATGTTGTCCCGGTCCCGGACATCCACGCGCTTGAACCATATGCCATGTTCGGCCGCCGCCGGCCGGAGAACGACGCGGGCCGGTCGCCCGCTGTGCAGGCCAACGCCCACGGCGGTGGCCTCGCGCCTCAAAGTGCTCTGCATGCTCGCCCCGCGCCCGTTTGTTCTTGTGATTTATCTAGGGACGGTAAGACCGGGTACGAATCGCGACAACACAATCATTGTGTCGCTTTGCAACAGGCGGGGAAAGCCGTTGTTCCGCAACGAAAAACCGCCCCTGGGGTCAGGGGCGGTCTCGCAGGCGCAGCGGCAGGGGCCGGACCGGCCTGCCGGTCAGTTGGCCTGGCGGCGCAGGAAGGCGGGGATCTCGATGCGTTCCTTGTCGTCGTCGTCGAGCCGGGCGGGTGCCGGTGCCACCTCGGGCTGGCGCCGGTCCATCCCGTCGCGGGCCGCAGGCTGCCCGGTCATGCGCAGGATCAGCCGGTTGAACGCGCTGCGGTCGTCCGACGGATGGGCGGGCGCCGCGGGCGACATCGGGCGGTGGGCCGGGCGGGGTGCATCGACCGGCGCCTTGTTCACCGCCGCCTGCAACCGGCGCAGTGTGTCGGGCGACGGCTCACCACGGGGTGCCGCGTCCGCCGCCACGGGCTCGGGCTCGCGCAGCGGGTGCTGGGGGGGCACGAAGCTGCGCTCGGCCACAGGCTCGGGCTGGGGCTCGGCCAGCGGCTCGCGCAGCGGGGCTGCCGCGGTGGCGGCGGCGAGGGCGGGCGCCTCCTCCGCGGCCGCACGGGCGTGGACCGCGGCCGGGCGCGAGACCGGGGCGGTGTCGACCCGGCGGACGACCGCGTCGATGCCCGTCGCCACGACCGACACCCGCATCACGCCGTTCATGTCGGGGTCGAGGGTCGAGCCGATGATGATGTTGGCGTCGGGGTCCACCTCGGCGCGGATCCGGTTGGCGGCCTCGTCGAGCTCGAAGAGCGTCAGGTCGTCGCCCCCGGTGATGTTGATCAGGACGCCGCGGGCGCCCTTCAGGCTGATCTCGTCAAGGAGCGGGTTGGCAATCGCCTTCTCGGCGGCCTGGACCGCCCGGTCCTCGCCGCTCGCCTCGCCCGTGCCCATCATCGCCTTGCCCATCTCGTCCATCACGGACCGGACGTCGGCGAAGTCGAGATTGATGATGCCCGGGCGCACCATCAGGTCCGTCACGCCCTTCACGCCCTGGTAGAGCACGTCATCGGCGAGCATGAAGGCCTGGGTGAAGGTCGTCTTCTCGTTCGCCAGTCGAAAGAGGTTCTGGTTGGGGATGATGATCAGCGTGTCCACCACGGCCTGGAGATCGGCGATCCCCTGCTCGGCGGTCTTCATCCGCTTGGCACCCTCGAAGGTGAAGGGCTTGGTCACCACGCCCACGGTCAGGATCCCCATCTCGCGCGCGGTCTTGGCGATGATCGGCGCGGCCCCGGTCCCGGTGCCACCGCCCATGCCGGCCGTGATGAAGCACATGTGCGAGCCTGCGAGGTGATCCACGATCTCCTCGATGCTCTCGACCGCCGCGGAACATCCGACCTCGGGCTTTGCCCCCGCGCCCAGACCCTGGGTGACCCGGGCACCGAGCTGGATGCGGCGCGTCGCGCGCGTCTGCTGCAGCGCCTGGGCGTCGGTGTTCGCGACCACGAACTCTGCCCCCTCCAGCTGCTTGGCGATCATGTTGTTGACCGCGTTGCCACCCGCGCCCCCCACACCGAACACCGTGATGCGGGGACGCAGATCCGGGTCTTCCGGCATGCGAAGGTTCAGAGCCATGATGTATCCGCCTGTTGTTGTCTGCCCACCCGCATTGACGCGGTGTTTTCGGAACAGTCCTGCTGATTCGAAATTGTAACCCAATCCTCTGCATCGGTCACGTCGGTTGTGCCCATCACCAGTGGTCCCGGAACCAGCGCAGCGCACGTTTCAGGCGCTGCGGACCCGTGTGGCTTGGCAGGTCGAAATCCCAGCACTCGTCCTGCGGGCGGGCCGCATGGGCCGCTAAACCCACGAGTGCAGCGCTTTCCGGCCCGGTTGCGGACAGGGGCAGGCCCGCGATGCGCAGCGGACGCCCGATGCGCACCTGGTGGCCGAGGATCCGGCCCGCGAGCGTCTCCATGCCCGGCATCTGGCTCGCCCCGCCGGTCAGCACGATGCGCTGGCTGGGGAGGTGGTCGAATCCCGCGGCCTCCAGACAGGCGCGCACATCCTCGAGAATCTCCTCGACCCGCGGGCGGATCACCCCGATCAGCTCGGTGCGCGAGATTGTGCGCCGCTCGGGATCCCCCTCGGCCCCGATCCGGCGCAACTCGATCAGCTCGCGGTCGTCGCGGCCCGTCGCCTGAAGCTCGCCATGCTTGGTCTTGACCCGCTCGGCATCCTCGAGCGGCGCGGCGAACGCCTGGGCGATGTCCTTGGTGACATGCGCGCCGCCGAGGTGCACGACATCGGCAAAGATCATGTGGCGCTTGAGAAACACCGATACGCTCGTCGTCTCCGCGCCCATGTCGATGCAGGCGGCCCCCAGTTCCAGCTCGTCCTCCACCAGCGCCGAAAGCCCCGCGGCATAGGGCGAGATCGCGACCCCGGCCAGTTCCAGATCGCAGCGCTTCACGCATTGCGCGAGGTTGCGGATCGCGGAATGGGCGACGGTCAGCATGTGCATGTCCACCGAAAGCCGCGTGCCCACATGGCCGCGCGGATCAGCGAGGCCCGTGCGGTGGTCGAGCGAGAAGTTGACGGGCTGGGCGTGGATCACGTCGCGCGCCGGACCGAAATCGGGCATCTCGCAGGCGGCGAGCACGGCGCCGATGTCCTGGGCCGTCACCTCGCCGTTCTGCACCAGCACCTCGCCCGACACGCCGTAGGAGCGCGGTCCTGCGCCCGCGAGGCTGACGATCACCTGATCCACCCGTTCGCCTGCGAGCTTCTGCGCGCGGCTCAGCACCGTGCGGATCCCGCGCTCTGCCTCGTCCATCACCGTGATCTCGCCCAGCGACACGCCGCGCGACTGGGTGCTGGCAAAGCCCGCGACGCGCAGGGCGTCCAGCCCGCCCTGGGTGCCGCGCCCGTCCGGGGGGCGGGCATCCAGCCGCTCCAGATCCACCTTGAGGATCAGGCAGGAGATCTTCGAGGACCCGATGTCGAGCACGCCCATCACCCCCCGGCGCAGCGCGCTGCGCAGGCGGTCGCGCATGTAGCGCTGGCTTTCGAACAGGCGGGCGTTCACGTGTCCTCCTCCGCGGCGGGGGCACCCCAGGCGCCGGGGGCCGCATCCTCCTTGCCCCGCAGGCGCAGCAGTTCGGCGAGCGCATGGGCCGACAGGCGCAGGACCGGCCGCGCCGGATCGCGCAGGTCGATCACAGGCGTGTCGCGATCGAGGATCGCCTCGCCGCGCTGCTGGACCATCAGCCGCTCCAGCGCCGCGACCGCCCCGACCTCGGGCAGAAGCACGCGCTGGCCGCGGTCGAGCACCAGATCCCAGCGCCGCTCGCCCACCCGCACCAGGCCGCGGATGCGCAGCGCCACCGGATCGGCCGCGCGCAGGATCGCCAGTGCCTCGGGCACCGCCTCGGGCGCCCCCGTCCCCACCAGCAGCGGCAGGTCGGAGCGCGACGGACGGGTGTCGATATCGGCCAACCGGTGCCCCTCGCGGTCCACCAGGGTCAGCCGCGCCCCGTCGCGCCACAGGGCGACGGGCTGGCGCTCGACGATGCGCAGCGCGAGGATCCCGCCCTGGCTGACCGTAACCTGGGCCGAGCGGACGGCATCGAGCGTCTCGACCCGCGCGCGCACCGCGTCGAGATCGAGGCTGAGGGACGAGGCGGGAAACCCGACCCCCACGACATCGGCCACCTGCGCCCGGAGCGCATCGGACCCGCCGATCACCGCCATTCCGGTCAGCTGGAACTCCGGGCGCCCCTCGACCGCCGCGCGGATGTCGGCGACCGCCCCGCGCAGCCGCGCCTCGTTGGCGGGATGGGTCAACGCGATCCAGAGCGCCGCCCCCGTCACCAGCGCCGGGCCCCAGACCGTCAGCCCAGCGCGCACCCAGGGCCGCAGCCAGAGGCGCGCCAGCCGGTAGCGGATGCGCGACGGCGCGGGATCGCGCCGCGGGCCCCGCGCGCTCGCGGACCTCAGCGGTCGCATGACGCATCCTCCACCATCCAGCGCACCAGCGCACCAAAGCCGATGCCGCAGGCGGCCGCCTGTTCGGGCGCAAGCGACGTGGGCGTCATCCCGGGCTGGGTGTTGGTCTCGAGCAGCACGAGACCGTCGGACCCGCGCGCCTCGTCCCAGCGGAAATCGGTCCGGCTGACCCCGCGGCACCCCAGAGCGGCATGCGCGCGTGCGGCATGGTCGAGACAGGCATCGAACACCGGCCCGGGAAGATCGGCGGGCACCACGTGGCGCGACCCGCCGGGGGCGTATTTCGCGTGGTAGTCGTACCAGCCGTCGGTCACGATGTCGGTGACCGTCAGCGGTCGCCCGCCCATCACCGCCACGGTCAGCTCGCGCCCCGGAACGAACCGTTCCACCATCACCCGCTCTGGCATGTCGGCGGCCAGATGCGCAGGCCCGTTCGCATCGGCATGGACGATGTAGACCCCGACGGAGGACCCCTCGTTATAGGGCTTTATGACATAGGGCGGGGCCATCGGATGGGCCGCGCGCGCCGCATCCGCCGTGACGATCCACCCCTCGGCCACCGGCAGGCCCGCCGCGGCAAAGACCTGCTTGGCCCGCAGCTTGTCCATCGCGAGCGCCGAGGCCAGGACCCCCGAATGGGTGTAGGGAAGCCGCAGCCATTCCAGCAGGCCCTGGACCGCCCCGTCCTCGCCCCACCGGCCATGCAGCGCGTTGAACACGACATCGGGGCGCGCGGCGAGAAGATCCGCCGCAAGGGTCGGCCCCGCATCGATCTCGACCGTCTCAAAACCCTCGGCGCGCAGGGCTGCGACGCATTCCCGACCGGAGACGAGCGACACGTCACGCTCGGCCGAGGGGCCGCCCTTCAACACTGCGATCCGGGCTGCTGTCCTGCTCGACATGCCCGCCTCATTCCGCCACCCGGTTGGTCCGGGACTGATAAAGCCTCGTTAACGAGGTCTGGTAAATGCCCGGTTAATCCACCGGCGCGGCCGGTACGCCGACGCGCATGATTTCCCAGTCTAGAGAAATGCCGGAGGTTTTCAAAACCCTTTTGCGCACCTCCTCGCCCAATCCCTCAAGATCGGCGGCAGTGGCATCGCCAGTGTTGACCAGGAAATTCGCGTGCATCGGCGACATCTGCGCCCCACCGAGCCGCAGGCCCCGACAGCCCGCGTCATCGATCAGCTTCCACGCCTTCAAATCCTGCACGTCATCCGCATGTCCTGTCGATGAATACCCGGCGGGATTGCGAAATGTCGACCCGCAGGACCGCACGCGCAGCGGCTGGGTCTGGGCCCGGCGCAGAAGGGCGGCCTGCATCCGCGCCGCGATCTCGGCCGGATCGCCCTGGACCCCGCGCAGCACCGCCTCGATGACCACCGCGCCCGGGGGAAGGGCGGAGGCGCGATAGGAGAATCCCGCCGCGGCGGCATCGAGCGTCACCCGCGCGCCCGCGGCGGTCAGGACCGTCACCTCATCGACCACATCGGCCATGTAGGTCCCGTAGCAGCCCGCGTTCATCCGCACGGCGCCCCCGATGCTGCCCGGGATCGTGCGCAGGAACTCGAGCCCCGCGATCCCCGCCGCCGCCGCCGCCTCGGCAACCCGCGCATCAGGGGCGGCCGCACCGACGCGCAGACGATGCCCGTCCATGACCGCGATCGCAGCAAAGGCCCGGCCGAGCCGCAGAACGACCCCGGGCACCCCACCGTCGCGCAGGATGAGATTGGAGCAGAGACCGATCGGCAGGACCGGCACCTCATGGGGCAGACCGGCAAGCAGTGCCGAAAGATCGTCCGCATCGGCGGGCTGGACAAGCACCTCCGCCGGACCGCCGACCCCGAGCCAACTGATCCCGGCCAGCGGGCGACCTACCGAAATGGTACCCCGCAGGGGCGGAAGGCGGGACAGCAGATCGCTCATCCCGGCGTTCTAGAAGGTGCGCGGGCGCCGCGCAACTGCGTCCCCCCAGGTCGGGCACGCAGGGGCAGCGCGACCGCCCCCGCGCAGGATCACGCAGGCCGGGGCGGTGCCACCGCCTCCGCGCGGGGGCTCAGAACTCGCCGTCCATGTCAAAGCCATCCATGCCCGCGCCGTCATCCGCCCCGCCCGCCGCACCGGCGTCCTCGGGGGGGAAGGGTTCGGCAGCCGCCATGTCGGGCGTCAGCATGCCCATGATGGCGTTGCCGAGCAGCACGCCGCCCGCCACACCCATCGCGGTCTGCGCGGCCCCGGCGAGAAACCCGCCGCCCTGCGCGCCGGGCTGGAACGGCATCGCCTGCCGGGGGTGGGGGGCGCGCCGCGGACCGGTCCGGTCCGACCGCGCATCGGACGCGCCGCCGAACAGGCTGCCGAAAAAGCCGCCGCCGCCCGACTGGCGCTGCGCGACCTCGGCCTCGAGATCCGCGATCCGCTCCTCGGCGCGCGACAGCGCATGCTCCTGCACGAGGACGGTCTGGGCGAGGTAGTAGGACGCGCCGGGCGTCGCCGTCAGGTTCTGGCGGATCAGCGCCTCCGCCTCGGGATCGCGGGTTGCCCCGCGCGCCTCGACGGTCTTCAGGCGGTCGAAGAGGCCCTCGATGGCACGGCGGTCTTCAGGGGTCAGCATGGGATCGCCTCCGGTTCTGCTGTGACTGGGCTGGATTTGGGAAAGCGGCGGCGCCCGCGCAAGACCTTGCCGGATCCTTAACAGCCGGCAAGGGAGACGGCCCGCCGCATCCCCGTCGCAGGGGGCCTGGTCTTCGGAGCCGCCGTCGCCTGACCCCGTGACAGGCCCGCCCTCGCCCGCCCGGCAAGGGCGCGGCACGCGGGACCGGAGCCACGCGC
>JANNOT010000345.1:0-9614 GCA_031399375.1 Paraoceanicella sp. | reverse complement strand
GTCCGACCGCATCGCCGTGATGCAGGGCGGGCGGGTCGAGCAGGTCTGCACGGGGGACGAGGTCTATTCGGCACCCGTCACCCCCTTCGTCGCGAGCTTCGTGGGCGAGGCGAACATCTTTCCCGGGCGCGTCGCGTCCATCGCGGGCGGCATGGCCCGGGTGGACACGTCCCAGGGGCCGCTCGAGGGGCGGGCGGGGCCGGGAATTGCCGCGGGGTCCAAGGCGCTCCTCTTCGTGCGGCCCGAGCACATGGCGCTCGCCAACGGCACGCTGGGCCCGAACGCCCTGCCCGCCACGCTGCTGCGCCGGGATCTGGAGGGGCCCTACGTCAACCTCTTCCTGCGCGCGGGCGACCGGGAGGTTTCGGTCCAGATGACCAATGACGGACCCGGGGCGGGGATGCCGCAGGGCGCGCTTTCCGTCGCCTTCGCCCCCCATCGCGGGCTGGTGCTGCCCGAGGGGCCGCTGGCGCGGACCGGGCGCGAACTGGTCGAGGCATGAGGGACCTGATCCGCAGCTTCGGCCCGGGCCTCGCCTCGGTCTTTGTCCTGTCGGTCACGGTCTGGGCGGTGCTGCTGATCATCCTGCCCCAGGTCACCATGCTCGACACCGCGTTTCGCAAGGCGCCACGGGAACGGGACAGCACCACGGCGGAGTCGCTCGCCACCGACGCGGACACCTGCATCGCAATCCTGGAACGGCTGGAGCCCGCCGGCCCCGCCGCGCCGACAGGCGGGCTCGCCGTGCCGTCCATCGGCGGCGCCACCCCCCTCGCCGTGCCGTCCGTGGGGGGCACGTCCCCCCTCACCGTGCCGTCCATCGGCGGCACCTCGCCCCTCGTGGTCCCCTCGGTCGGCGGGGCGGCGCCGGGGGTGCCCTCCATCGGCGGGCCTGCGCCTGCCTCCGGGCGCGGGTACATTCTGCAATGCGACCGGACCACAACCGCCCGTCCGCTGGTGCGCGACCCCGACGCCCCGCGCGCGATGCTCGACGAGACCTACGACTTGCCGCTGCTCGTGGTCGATCCCGCCCTGCCGGTCGCGGCACAGATCGCCGCAGCCCGCGAAATCGGCGATCTCGCCGCCACCCTCGCCACCCGGCTGAAGGCGGAGGAGGCGTCGGGCTGGAACCTGACCCTGTCGAACTTCGCCCCCCTGCCCGCCGCGCGGGAGATCCCTCTGTCCCCCGAGCAGAAGGCCATCGAGGACGGGCGGGTGTCCAAGCAGCTCTACGGCCTCGCGGGCCTGCGGTTCGAGGAGGACGGGCGGGTGCAGGAGCGGCTCGGCCTGATCACGCTCGCCCGCACCATCTTCTTCGCCATCCTCGCCACTGCGCTGTCGCTGCTCGCCTGCTATCCGATCGCGTACAAGCTCGCCCTCGCCACCCCGGCGAACCAGGCGCGCTGGCTGATGCTCGCGCTCGTGATCCCCTATGCGATCGCGGAGCTGATGCGGATCTATGCCTGGACGGCGATCCTCGACAACCGGGGGTTGATCAACAGCGTGCTCGACGGGGTGGGGGTGATCGACCTTGCCACCGACGGTCCCATCGCGTTCAAGCGCTCGCCCATCACGGTCTTCGTCGTGATCGTCTATACCTACATCCTCTTCATGGTGTTCCCGATCTACAACGTCGTCTCGACGCTCGACCGCAACCAGCTCGAGGCGGCGCGGGATCTGGGTGCCAGCACCTGGCGCATCCACCGGCGCATCGTGATCCCCCATGCGAGGCCGGGGATCGCCGTCGGCTGCATCGCGACCTTCATGCTGGCGGCGGGGGCGTTCTCGGTGCCGCGGATCATCAGCGCGGGGTTGCAGGGCGAATGGTTCGCCCAGTCGATCTACAACAAGTTCTTCGAGAGCCAGAACACCAACGCAGGCTCGGCCTATGTGGTCGTGTTCGTCGCGGTGTGCTTTGCCATCGTGGGCGTCTTCATGTGGGCCATGCGCACGCGGCTCAAGGATTTCGCGAGGGTCTGATGAAATCGTCGCGCCTCCTGACCGGCTACACCTGGGCGTTCCTTATCTTCATGTTCGCGCCGCTGATCCTGATGATCGTGTCGAGCGTCAACGACATCTCACCGCCTTCGGTCGCCGACTGGCGGGGGCTGACGGGCAAGTGGTACGCCTTCTTCTGGGCCGACACCGAGACGCTGCGGGCGGACCCGGTGCTACGCGCGCTCGACCGGGGGCGGTTCGTGGACTGCTTCGGCGCCTCGCTCCAGGTGGCGGCGGTGGTCGTGCCGCTGTCTCTGCTGCTCGGCCTCTCCGGGGCGGTGATGCTGACGCGCTGGCAGAACCGGGCGAACGGGCTCCTGTGGTGGGTGCTCCTGTCGCCCATGCTCGCACCGGGGATCGTGCTCGGTCTTTCGACCCTGGTGCTCTGGGGCAGGCTCGGGGTCGATGCGGGGCTCTTCACCATCATGATGGCGCAGACCACCTTCGTCGCGGGCTATCCCATGCTGATCCTGATGGCCCGCCTGCAACGCCAGCCGGTGGAGTTCGAGGAGGCGGCGCGGGACCTCGGCGCCTCGCCCTGGCGCACGTTCCGGCGCATCACCCTGCCGTTCCTCGCCCCCGCGCTCGCATCCTCGGCGGTGATCGCGTTCCTCGCATCGATCGAGAACTACAACACCACGATGTTCGCCAAGGGCGGGGCCTGCACGCTGGCGACCGAGATCGGGGCGATGGCGCGCAACCCCAACGGCCACCCGCCGGTCATCAACGCGCTCGGCACGTTCATCATCCTCGCCACCGTGGGGGCGGCCGTCGGCCACGCGCTGCTGACCTGGCGCGAGCGGGGTCGCTGACGGGCCCGCCGCGCCCTGATAGGGTCGCCCCCATGGTCGAGATCCGCGCCCGCTGCCATCCCGCGCTCGCCGGGATCCTGCCCCGCCCGGTACCGGCGGCCGAGGCGCTGCCGGACTGGCTGCGCAGCATGCCGTCGGAGATCGCCGCAGACAGCCTGGGCGGCGCATCCGTGCGCACGCTCAAGCACTGCCCGCCGTTTCTCGATGCGCTCGGCCTTGGCATCCTCATGCCGCTGGCGGCGGACGTGACTGTCGCGGGGGGGGCGCTCCACTGGGACTGGTCGCCGCCGGTGCTGCCCGACGCACGTCTGCCGCGGGCCCCGGTCGGGCTGCACGTGCCCGAGCAGGCGGCGGGGGCACCCCTGGCACTGGGCGGGCGCGTGGCGGTGAAGTTCCTTAACTTCTGGACCCTATCGGTGCCCGAGGGGTGGTCGATCCTCTTCACCCATCCCGCGGGGCGGGACGACCTGCCGTTCCGTACCCTGACGGGCGTCGTGGACTGCGACAGCTTCGGCGCGGGCTACGTGCATTTCCCGGCCGTCTGGATCGATCCTGCGTTCGAGGGGCGCCTGGCTGCCGGTACACCCGTGGCCCAGGCCATCGCCCTGCCGCGCGGCCCCGCCGTCCTGTCCGTGGGCGCCCAGGACGCGGCCGAACTTGCGGCAGCCACGGCCCTGCTCGACCGGCTGGCAGGTACGCGCGGGGTCTATCGCAAGGGGTTTCGCGGCCGCCGCGGCTAGCGCAGCACGCCGAGCTGCTCGGGGGTCAGAAATCCCGTCGTCTCGCCCCCTGCGATGGCCTGAAAGGCGCGGATCGCGGCCCGGGTCTGGTCGCCGATCACACCATCGATCGGGCCCGCGTAATGGCCGCGCAGGTTAAGCGCGCGCTGGATCGCCCGCCGTTCGGCCCGCGACAGCCCCCGTTCGAGCGTGGCCAGCATCTCGGGCGACAGCCGCGCAGCGGCCGGCGGTGCCACCCCAGGCTCCGCCGGGGCCAAGCCTGGCTCGGCGGTGGCCAGGACCGGCTCCGGCGTGACCGCTGCCACCGGCGCAGGCACGGGCGAAGGCGAGGGCGAGGGCGGCGCAGCCTCCACCACCGGCGCGGGATCGGGCATGCGCAGCAGGACCTCGCGCTCGGGGATGAAGGAGATGGCGGTACCCGCGATCCCCTGCATCTCGCGCAGGATGGCTGCAAGTTCGACCGTCTCGTCGCCCGAGGCGAGGTCCAGGGTCACGAGCACGCCCCCCGCCGATCCGCCCCCGGCAACGAGCACCGGGCTCATCCCCGGCAGGGCCTCGGGCGCACCGTCGATCGGCTGGACGCCATCGGGCAGGGCCGAGGCCGAGGGGTGCGGCAGGACCAGCACCGCTCCGCCCTCGCCCGCCAGATCCGCCGCGCGGGCGAAGGCCGACAGCGGCACGGCACGCGTCAGCAGATCGTTGGGGCGGCGCAGGACCAGATCGCCGGGTGCCACGAAATCCCGGTCTGCCAAGGTTACTACGGGGCCGGCGATCACCGCGATCGCCACGTCCGCCGCCGCGGCTTCGGTCGCGAAGCGCTTGGCCTCCACCCGCAGGCTTGCATTGGTCGGATCGTCCGTCCGCAGCGTCACGGCGCCAAGCCGCCGCAGGGTTGCCTGCGCCGCATCCGCCTGGGCCCGCCCCTCGCCAACCGCGACAATCAGGGCGATGATGTTGGCGTCTTTGGCGTGGACAAGCCCCGGGACCGACAGGCTAATGCCCAGAAAGGCGACAAATTGACGGATCATGCGACGCAACCCCCGGGCTGTGCAGGTGCTGCAGTCTAGAACGGTTCGCCGCAAAGTTGTAGAAGCTTCTGTGGCGCGGGGGCGTGGCGAGGAGGGACCCGGATGGGCCTGCGGACAAAATTCAACATCGTGCTCCTGATCTCCTGCCTGATCGGGATGAGCCTCGCGTCATTGCTGTCGCTGACCGTCGCGCGGGAAAACGCGCTGGAGGAGATCCGCAGCGAGATCGCGTTGATCCGCGGCAATGCGCTCGCCGTCCGCAGCTATACCTCGACCGGCATCCTGCCGCTGCTTTCAGACACGACCGACATCCTGTTCCAACCCCACACCGTGCCGTCCTTTGCCGCGCAGACGGTGTTCGGCAATTTCCAGGAACGCTTTCCCGCGTATTACTACAAGGAAGCGGCGCTGAACCCCACCAACCCCGACGATGCGGCCGCCCCGTGGGAGGCGGCGCTGATCGAGCAGCTGCGCGCGGACCCCAGCCTCGAGAGTATCGCGCTGGAGGTCGACGGACCGGAGGGGCGGCTCTACACCGTGGCCTATCCGCTGAAGATAACCTCTGCCGCGTGCCTGACCTGCCATTCCACGCCCGATGCCGCGCCCGCGGCGATGATCGACCTTTACGGCGACCAGCACGGGTTCGGCTGGCAGCTTGGCGAGATCATCGGGGCCCAGATCATCCAGGCGCCGATGTCGCTCGCCGAGGAGCGGGCCCAGACCATGGTGCTGACCCTGATCGCGGGGCTTGCGGTCGCGTTCCTGATCGTGCTGGTTGTCACCAACATCCTGCTCAGCCGGATCGTGCTGCGCCCCGTCGCGGCCATGTCCTCGATCGCAGAGCGGGTGAGCATGGGCGATTTCAGCGTGCCCGAATACGAAAAGCCCGGACGCGACGAGATCAGTTCGCTTTCAAGATCCTTTAACCGGATGCGGCGCAGTCTCGATAGCGCGATGAAGCTTCTGGACGAGTGAAAGGATGCGGCCCGATGGGCGTCATGCCGGGTGAGCTGCCGCGGCAGATCGGCAAGTACCGGATCGACGGGCTGATCGGCGAAGGGGCCATGGGCGTGGTCTATCGCGGCCACGATCCCGACATCGACCGGGTCGTCGCGATCAAGACGGTCCATGCGCATCTTCTGTCGCGCACCGAACGGGCCGCGTGGCTGGAGCGTTTCGCGCGCGAGGCGAAGGCGGCAGGGCGGTGCCTGCACCCCAACCTCGTGACCGTCTTCGACTATCTCGAGGTCGACGAGACGCCCTATCTCGTGATGGAATTCATCGCCTGCGAGACGCTGGCGCAGCGCATGGACCGCCCGCCCCTTCTGCCACTGGAGCGGGTGGTGGAGGTGATGCGCCAGATGCTCGACGGCCTCGCCGCCATCCATGACGCCGGCATCGTGCACCGCGACGTGAAACCCGCCAACGTGCTGCTGCTGGGCGATCACCGGATCAAGATTGCCGATTTCGGCGTGGCGCGGGTCGAGGCGCTGGGGGCAACCCATGGCGGCATGATCGGCACCCCCGCCTACATGGCCCCCGAGCAGTTCCTGGGCGGGGTGATCGATCCGCGCACCGACCTTTTCGCCGCGGGGGTCATCTTCTTCGAATTGCTGTGCGGGCAAAAGCCGTTCCCGGCCCAGGCCCTGGGCGAGCTGTCGCGCCAGGTGACCACGGGGGCGTTCCGCCGCCCGTCGCAGGTCGCACCCCAGGTGCCGCCCACGCTCGACCGGCTGGTCGAGCGGGCGCTGCACCCCGATCCGGCGCGCCGGTTTTCCGGGGCGGGCGACTTCGCGGCCGCGCTTGGCCAGGCGATGACGGCCCAGACCCTGACCGACCTGGCCGCCTGGGACCGTACGGTGGTGATGCCCGCGGGCGGACCCGCACCCGCCCCGATCTCCCAGACCCTGGCCGAGCAGGTGCCCCCGGCGGTGTTCGCCCGCATCGAGGCGATACTCGCCGAGCGGATCGGGCCGATCGCGAAGGTGGTCCTGCGATCGGCCGCCTCGGCCACCGACAACATCGACCAGATGGTGGACCGGCTGGCGGGCCAGGTCGGCGAGGGCGAGCGGGCCGCGTTCCGGGCGGCCGTCCAAAGCCAGCTTGCCGTGACGACCGGCCCGGGCAGCGCGATCAGCGCCGAGATGATCGACGAGGTGACGCGCCTGCTCACCCCCCATCTCGGCCCGATGGCACGCATCCTGGTGCGGCGCGCGGCCCAGTCCGCCCGGTCGCGCGGCGACCTGCGGGCCGCCCTTGCCGGGCATATCCCCAACGAGGCCGCCCGGACGGCATTCCTCAAGACGTTCGCCTGACGCCCCCGCCCGTTTACGCGATGTGAACCCCGCTGCCCCTACGCTTGCCCGGTTTGGTGACGGGATGCGCGGGCAATGGCTGAGGCGGACGAGACCCAGGGGCTGACAGCGGCGCCGCGCCACACACCGGCGCCCGGCGCGGGGCTTGCCATCCTGGGCTCGGGCTTTGAGCAGGGGCCACCCCTGATCGCCTGGTGCGATCCCGCGTTCGCCCAGCGGACCGGCCTGCAGGCCGGGGCGACCGTGGACCTTACCCTGTCGGGCGTGCCAGAGGCGGCGGCCCTGCGCCTGGTCGTGGACGGTGCCCCGCTGGCCGCCCGGCTGACGCCGCTGACCGGGGATGGCTGCGGCGGTCTCGCCATCCTGACCCTGGCCCCATCCGCAGGGGCGGGGGATGACGACCTCCTCTCCCGCGTGCGGCTCGCGCTCGATGCGCTGCCCAATGCCTTCGCGCTCTTTGACGGCGACGAACGGCTCGGCTTTGCCAACGCGCCGTTCCTGCGCCTCGCTGCCGCAATCGGGTTGGACGCCCGGATCGGCATGCGGTTCGAGACCCTGCTGGACGAGGGGCTGGAGACCGGCAGCTTCCCGGACGCCGCGGGCAGGGAGGCGGCGTGGCGCGAGGAGGCGCTGTCGGCCCACCGGCTCCCGGTCGCAAGCAGCCCGTTCGCCGCGCCCGGCGATCGCCATTTCCGCGTGCTGCGCCGCCGGACGCTGCGCGGCGACGTCGCTCTTTTGCTGAACGACGTCACCGAGACCGTGCGGCATGAACGGACGATGGCCGAGGACTGGCGCCAGAGCGCCTATTTCTCGCACATGGCCAACGTGATCAACGACAGCGTCCTGATCGTGGACCATCGCTGGTGCGTGGAATGGGCCAACACCACGTTCCTGACCCGCTACAACCTCCGGCTCGAGGACATCCTCGGCCGCCTGCCCGAAGAGTTCATGGACCTGCCCCACATGCATGCGTCCCCCCTCAACGCCATCCGCACCCGTGCGCTGGCGGGCGAGACGGTGGAGGTCGAGAGCTGGTTCACCCGGCCGGACGGCCAGCGGATCTGCATCGAACTGCAGATCCGTGCCGTGTTCGACAGCGCGGGCAACCATCTGCGCACCATCTCGGTCGGCCGCGACATCACCCTGCGCAAGGAGGCGTCGTCGGCACTGCACGCCGCGAAGGCGCGCGCCGAGGCGGCCGAGCGGCGGATGCTGGCCGCGATCGAGGCTGTGCCCAACCCCTTCGTGATCTATGACGACCACGAACAGCTCGTCACCTTCAACGAGAGCTATCGCAGCTTCTACCCCGAGACCGGGGGCGCCCTGCGTCCGGGGATGACGTTCGAGCAGATCATCGACGCCGCGCTGGCCCATGAGGAGATCCACGAGGCGTTCGGGCGGGAGGCGGAATGGCGGGTCGAGCGGCTGTCGGCGTTCCGCAATCCCATCGGCGTGATCGAGCAGCGCCTCGCGGGGGATCGCTACCTCAAGCTCATCGAGCGGCGCACGTCGCATGGCGACACGGTCGCCTTCAGCGTGGACGTGACCGACATCCGCCGCCAGCAGCGCCACCTGGAACGGTACGCAGAGCTCCTCAGCCAGGCCAACACCCGGATTGCGGAGAAGAACCACGAGCTCTTGCGCTCGCAGCAGGCCGTCAAGCACGCGGCGCTGCATGACGCGTTGACCGGGCTCGCCAACCGCCGCTATCTCGACATCATCCTGCAGGAAACGACGGCGGCGGAGACGACGAAGGGCCTCGCGCTCCTGCACATCGACCTCGACCGGTTCAAGCAGATCAACGACACCATGGGCCATGGCGCGGGCGATGCGGTGCTGCGGGCCGTGGCGCGGGTGCTGCGCCAGACCACGCGGGCGGGCGATTTCGTGGCCCGGGTGGGCGGGGACGAATTCGTCGTCCTCTGCCGCCATGCGCTGGAGCGCGAGGAGCTCGCGCTCCTGGCCACCCGCATCGTCGAGGCGCTGCGCGAGCCGGTGGAGCATGAGGGGTCGTCCTGCCGCTTTGGCGGCAGCATCGGGATCGCCGTCGCCCCGCCCGGCCAGGTCAACGCGCACGAGGTGCTGGTGAACGCGGACCTCGCGCTCTACCGGGCCAAGAACAGCGGTCGCAACCGGTTCGAATTCTTCTCCGAATCGCTCCAGGTCGAGATCAAGCGGCGCAAGAACCTGGCCGATGCCATGGTCGTCGGGATCGACCGGGGCGAATTCGTGCCGTTCTACCAGCCGCAATTCGACCTTGCCACGCTCGACGTGGTGGGGGTGGAGGCACTGGCGCGGTGGCAGTCGCCGGGGGGGCTGCTGCTGCCCGGTGCCTTTCTCGACATCGCGCGCGATCTCTCGCTCGACGCCACGCTCGATCGGCGGATCCTCGAGGCGTCGCTTGCCGACCTGCGGCGCTGGCAGGCCGACGGGACCAGGATCCCGCGGCTTTCGGTCAACGTGTCGGCGCGGCGGCTCTACGATCCCGACCTGATCGCGCATCTGCGGGCGCTCGACATCCCGCAGGGGGCCCTGGTGTTCGAACTGCTCGAATCCACCTATCTCGATGCGCCAGAGGGGGTGGCAGCCTGGAACCTCGACGGCCACGGGGGAAGCGCAGGGCGATCTCCGCCGCATCCTGGATCGCCGGAATGATCACCACGTCGTCGCCATCGTTCCAGTTGGCGGGCGTGGCGACCTTGTAGTCGTCGGTCAGTTGCA
>JANNOT010000332.1:0-1896 GCA_031399375.1 Paraoceanicella sp. | reverse complement strand
GTGCTCTTTCTGATCGACGACACCGATGGCGCCCCGCAACTGGCCGAGATCCTCAGCGCCCACGAATACTGGCGCATGCACAGCCTTGCCGTCGATCTGGTGATCTTGAACGAGCGGGCGTCATCGTATGTCCAGGACCTCCAGGGCCTGATCGAAAGCGCCATCCGCAGCGTGGAACAGCGCCCGCGGACGGGCGCAGGTGATGGCCCCGGACCGGGCCGCATCCACGCGCTTCGGGCCGACCTGATCAGCCCCTCTGCCCGGGCGTTGCTCCTCGCCGTCGCGGGGGTGGTGCTGAGCGCGAGCCGGGGTGGCATCGGGCAGCAGGTCGATCTCCTGCCCCCGATCCCCGCCGCCCCCGCCCCCCGCCCGCCGCCGCCCGCCGCCCCCGACGTCGAAGCGCCGGTCGCTCTGCCGACGCTCGAGTTTTTCAACGGCTTGGGCGGTTTCGGCGCCAACGGGCGCGAGTACGTCACGGTCCTGCGCGACGGCGCCACCACGCCCGCCCCCTGGATCAACGTGATCGCAAACCCTGGCTTCGGCTTTCAGGTCTCGGCCGAGGGGAGCGGCCATGTCTGGGCCGAGAACAGCCGCGAAAACCAGCTCACCCCCTGGACGAACGACCCCGTGACCGACCGCCCGGGCGAGGTGATCTATCTGCGCGATCTGGACAGCGGGGCGGTCTGGACGCCGACCGCCCTGCCGATCCGCACCCGCGGCACCTACATCGCCCGCCATGGCTTTGGCTACAGCCAGTTCGAGCATGCGGCCCACGGCATCGCGGCGTCCATGGTCCAGTTCGTGCCGGTGGAGGGTGCGGTGAAAATCACCCGGCTCCAGCTCCACAACCTGACCGGGCAGGTGCGGCGCCTGTCCGTCACGGCCTATGCCGAATGGGTGCTCGGGCCGTCCCGCGGGGCAACGGCCGCGTTCGTGGCGACCGAGATCGATCGCGACACCGGGGCGATCCTGGCCCGCAATCCCTGGAACATGGCATTTCCCGGGCGCGTCGCGTTCGCCGATCTCGGCCCGGGTCCGGGAAGCTGCACGGCGGACAGGTCGGAATTCCTGGGGCAGGGGGGCGATCTCGCGGCCCCGGCGGGCTTGCAGGCCGCACGGCTGTCGGGCCGCTGCGGCCCGGCGCTCGACCCCTGCGCCGCGCTTCAGCGCGAGCTGACCCTTGCCCCCGGGGCCACGGTCGAGCTCGTGTTCCTCCTCGGCCAGGCGGAAAGCGCCGATGCCGCCCGCGCGCTGATCCTGCGGACCCGGGCCGCAGACCCGGAGATGCTCCTGACCGCGATTACCGATCACTGGGCGGCGCTTCTGACCGCGGTGCAGGTCACGTCGCCGGACCGGGCGATGGACATCATGCTCAACGGCTGGCTGCTCTACCAGACGCTCGCCTGCCGGGTCTGGGCGCGGGCGGGGTTCTACCAGGCCAGCGGTGCCTACGGGTTCCGCGACCAGTTGCAGGACGGGATGGCCCTGACCTTCAGCCGCCCAGAGATGACCCGCGACCACCTTCTGCGCGCGGCGTCCCGCCAGTTCCCCGAGGGTGACGTCCAGCACTGGTGGCTGCCCCATTCGGGGCAGGGGGTGCGCACCCGGATCTCCGACGACCGGGTCTGGCTCGGCTACGGCGTGGCCCGCTACATCTCGGTCACCGGCGATGCCGGTCTGCTGGATGCACCCATCGCCTTTCTCGAGGGTCCCGCCCTGCAACCGGGCGCCCATGACGACTTCTTTCAGCCCGGCGTGGCGGAGGAGACGGCGAGCCTCTTCGAGCATTGCGCCCGCGGGCTCGCCCGCGAACCCTGGGTCCGCAGATCAGCGTCGCGCCCCAGGGCGAGCAGGGGCAGGCGCTCTCGCCGCTGCAGCTGGGCGGCAACCTGCAGC
>JANNOT010000325.1:0-3372 GCA_031399375.1 Paraoceanicella sp. | reverse complement strand
GCGGGGTTGGCCGTAGCGGGCGGGACGCGTATCTCTTGGTGCATGAGCGTAGAGATTCATCCCTGGACCGACCGCGCCGGACGCTTTTCCTGGATTCGCAGCCTGGGTCTGGCGGCAGCTATCCTGCCCGCGGTCTGGATCGCAGGACAGGCCGCCACGGGCAGTCTGGGCGCGCGGCCCTGGATCGAGGCGATTGACCAGAGCGGGCTCTGGGCGATCCGGTTCCTCCTCGCCTCGCTCGCCATCACGCCGCTGCGGCGGATGGGGATCCTGCCGCGGCTGGTGATCATCCGCCGTCTGCTGGGACTGACGGCGCTGGCCTATGCGCTGCTGCACCTCGCGCTGTTCACGCTGGACCAGGCCGATCTCTGGGTCGCGCTGCGCGAGATTGCGCTGCGCTTCTATCTGCTGATCGGGGCTGTCGCGCTGGCGGGTCTCGTCACCCTGGGGCTGACATCGACCGATGCCGCGATCCGGCGCATGGGGCGGCGCTGGCACCGGCTGCATGCGCTGGTCTATCCCATCGCGGCGGTGGCGGTCGTGCATTTCTTCCTGCAGTCCAAGCTGATGGCGGGGCAGGCCGTGGTGATGGGCGGGCTCTTTGCGTTCGCGCTTCTGGCGCGCGGGGCGGTCAAGCTCGGGTTCACCCTCGCCGCGCCGGTGACCGTGGCCGGGGTCGCTGTCCTGGCCGGGCTTGTCACGGCGGGGCTGGAGACGGGGTGGTACACGGTTGCGGCCAACGCGCCGCCCCTGCGGGTACTGGCGGCAAATCTCGATTTTTCGCCCGTGATCCGGCCCGCGTGGTGGGTGGCGGGGACCGGCCTCGCGCTCGCCGCGGTGGTGGCCGTGCGCGGGCTGCGGCTACCCCTGCTGCGCCAGGGCTAGGATCGCGGTCTTCAGCGTCGCCATCCCGTCGCCCTTTTCCGAACTGGTCAGGATGATCTCGGGATAGGCGGTGGGGTGGCGGGCAAGCTCGCGGATCGTCTGCGCGATCGATCCCTCCAGCTCTGCCCGGCTTGGCTTGTCGGCCTTAGTCATGACGACCTGGAAGCTGACGGCGGCGCGGTCCAGCAGTCCCATGATCTCGTGATCCACCGCCTTCACCCCATGGCGGCTGTCCACGAGCAGATAGGCGCGTCGCAGCGTCTGGCGCCCGGCCAGATACGCCTTGAGCAGCGCCTGCCACCGCGCGACGATGGCCAGCGGCGCCTCGGCATAGCCGTAGCCGGGCAGGTCCACGAGATAGAGCGCGGGCCCCATAGCAAAGAAGTTGATCTCCTGCGTCCGCCCGGGGGTGTTGGAGGCGCGGGCAAGCCCCTTGCGCCCGGTCAGCGCGTTGATGAGCGAGGATTTCCCCACGTTTGAGCGCCCGGCAAAGCATACTTCGACCCGGTCGGCCGGGGGCAGGGCGTCGATTGTCGTCACGCCCTTGAGAAAATCGCAGGGACCGGCGAAGAACTTTCGCGCAGCCTCGGCCAGCTCGGGATCGGGGTCGGCGGCGCGGGTGAAGGTCAGGCTCACGGCGCGAGCGCATCGCCGAGACGCAGCGTGCCGCCCGCAACCACCTCGGCATAGACCCCGAAATGCCGGTGGCCAAAGGCACGGCCGAGGGCACCGAGCGTGTCGGCATCGACCGCCCCCGTTTCGGGGTTCGCCGTGGTGGCCGAGCAGCGGACCACCGGCTCGCGCACCCGCAGGCGCACGGGGCCGAGGGCGATCTCCTGCCCCACCCAGTCGAGCTCCGCCCAGGGTGCCAGCCCGTCGAGCCAGAGGTTCAGCCGGAAGCGGTGGGGCGAAAGCGCCACCCCCATGCGCGCCGAGAGATCGGCGAGCGAGGCCAGCGAGCCGAGCGAGACCGAGGGGAAATCCGTGTCCGTCATCCCGCGCCCGGGCACCCGGACCACCCGGGCAGGTCGCGCGCGACCCGCAGGCACCAGCGGATCGGTCCAGGCGACCAGCGCATCGGCATCGGCGGGCAGGTCTGGGTTCACCGTCAGCGTCGGGCGGCGCGGGTGGTGCAGCGTGACCGTCCCCGGCCCGTCGTCCACGGTCGCCGTGACCGCCATCAGCTCCGGCGCCTTGGCCCCCAGCACGAAATTGGGGCAGGGTGCCCAGGCGCCCGGGGTGGTCTTCGCCGCCTCATGCGCCACGGCCCAGACCCGGTCCCAAGGCATCGTGGCTCCCGGCGCCAGCGTCACGGCCGCCAGGTCCTCTCGCCCCAGGCTCTTGATCGGGTGGCGGACGATCCGCGCCAGCGTCGGCACCGGGTCAGGTTTCCTTCTTCGGCCGCCGGAAGGTTTTCTTGACGTTGCCGAAGAAATCGACCTCGACCCCCTGACTGCGCATGATGGTGAATTGCTGGATGAACGTCAGGACGTTGTTCGCGATCCAGTAGATCACGAGCCCCGACGAAAACGTGCCCATCATGAACATGAAGATCCAGGGCATCCAGTTGAAGATCGCGGCCTGGGTCGGGTCGGTGGGGGCGGGGTTCAGTTTCTGCTGCATCCACATCGAGATCCCGAGCAAGATCGGGAACACGCCGATGGAAAACAGGCCGAAGATGCTGGTCGGATCGGGCGCGGCAAAGGGCAGGAGGCCGAACAGATTCAGCATCGAGGTCGGGTCGGGCGCCGACAGATCACGGATCCACGCCGCGAACGGGGCGTGGCGCATTTCGATCGTGACGAACAACACCTTGTAGAGCGAAAAGAAGATCGGGATCTGCATCAGAATCGGCAGGCAGCCTGCGGCGGGATTCACTTTCTCGCGCTTGTAGAGCGCCATCATCTCCTGCTGCATCTTCATGCGGTCGTCGCCGACGCGTTCCTTGATCTTCTCCATCTCGGGCTGAAGCTTCTTCATCTTGCCCATGGCGGCAAAGGACTTGTAGGCCAGTGGAAAGAGCAGGGTCTTGATGATCACGGTCAGAAGGATGATCGCGACGCCCATGTTGCCGATCCAGGAGTTCAGCCAGTGCAGCGCCTCGAAGATCGGCTTGGTCAGGAAATAGAACCACCCCCAATCCACCGCGTCGTCGAACCGCGCGATGCCCTGGTCGCGCTCGTAGGCCTGGAGGGTCTTGACCTCCTTGGCCCCGGCAAAGAGCCGCGTCGCGACCTCGACCCGCGCGCCCGGGGCGACGGTCTGGGCGGGATAGGCGATCTCGGTGCGGTATTCGGGCTGGGCGGCATCGGCGGTAAAGCGGTAGATCGCCTCGAACGGTCCCGCGGTGGGGACAAGGCTCGCCATCCAGTACTTGTCGGTGAACCCGACCCAGCCCGCGGCCTGGGCCTGGACCCGTTCTACCCGTTCTGCGGGGTTGGGCTGGTCCTCGGTGTCGGCCATCTCGTCATAATCCACCTCCTTCAG
>JANNOT010000264.1:0-3353 GCA_031399375.1 Paraoceanicella sp. | reverse complement strand
CGGCGTGGCGACCCTGCACCAGAGGTTCGAGGATGTGGGGGAGGATCGGGCGCGCTTTGCCCTGATGTCGTGGTATTTCGAGGAGATGATGGCGGGCTTTCGCCCGGTGGCCGAGGCGATGCCGGCCCTCGGCCTCCAGCTCATCGGCACCTCGGGCACGGTGACGACCATCGCCGCGGCCCATCTCGGCCTCCAGCGCTACAGCCGGGACCGGGTGGACGGGCGCTGGATGACGATGCGCGTGGTCGAGGACGTGATCGAGAGCTTTCTCGCCATGGGGCGCCCCGGCAGGCTCCGGATGCCTGCGATCGGGCCGGGGCGGGCCGACCTGATCCTGTCGGGGACGGCGATCCTCCAGGCGCTGCTGCGCCTCTGGCCCGTGCCGCGCCTGCGTGTTGCGGATCGCGGCCTGCGCGAGGGATTGCTCTACGCGATGATGCACGAGGACGGGCTCGACCCCGGCCACGGGTTCTGAGCATGGTCGAGAAGCCGGGGGATGGCGGCAGCCGCGGCGCGCGCGAGCTGCGCGTGCGGGTCAAGTCCGCGCGGGGGCGCAAGCTCTCCTCGACCCTCTGGCTCGAGCGCCAGCTCAACGATCCCTACGTGGCGCGCGCCAGGCGCGAGGGGTTCCGCAGCCGCGCGGCCTACAAGCTGCTCGAGCTTGACGAGCGCGCCCGCTTCCTGCGCCCCGGGGCGCGGGTCGTCGATCTGGGGTGCGCGCCGGGGGGATGGGTGCAGGTGGCCGTGCCGCGGGTCAACGCGCTCGGCCTCGACCGGGGCCGGCCGCGGGGCCGGGTGATCGGCGTCGATCTCCAGCCGGTCGATGCCATCCCGGGGGCAGAGCTGCACGTGCTCGACTTTCTCGCCGACGGGGCCGATGGCCAGGTCAAGCTCTGGCTCGGCGGGCGGGCCGACATCGTGCTGTCGGACATGGCCGCGGCGTCGTCCGGGCACCGGGGCACCGACCATATCCGGATCATCGCGCTCTGCGAGGCGGCGGCGGCCTTTGCCTTCGACGTGCTCGAGCCCGGCGGAACCTTCGTCGCCAAGGTTCTGCAGGGCGGGGCGGAGGGCGAGCTTCAGGGCCAGCTCAAGCGGGCCTTCACCCGGGTCACGAACGTGAAGCCCCCCGCGAGCCGGTCCGACAGCGCCGAGAAATACGTGGTCGCGACCGGGTTCCGCGGCGATCCGCGCTGACCTGCCCCCTTTCCTTCGCAAGCCCCGCGTGAAATAGGGAAGCGCCAACACCGATCCAGCCAGGAGGCCCCGGCCGTGGAGATTCGTGAGGCACTGACCTTCGACGACGTGCTGCTGGTACCGGGCGCATCCGAGGTGCTTCCGGGCGACGCGCTGACCCAGACCCGGGTCACCAGATCCATCGCGCTCAACATCCCGCTGCTGTCATCGGCCATGGACACGGTGACCGAGGCGGAAATGGCCATCGCCATGGCGCAGGCGGGCGGGCTCGGCGTCGTGCACCGCAATCTCGGGATCGAGGAGCAGGCCGCCGCGGTGCGCCGGGTCAAGCGGTTCGAATCGGGCGTGGTCTACAAGCCCATCACCCTGCGCGACGATCAGACCCTGGCCGATGCGCGCGCGCTTCAGGCGCGCTACAAGATCACGGGCTTCCCGGTGGTCGATCCCACGGGGCGCGTCGTGGGGATCCTGACCAACCGCGACATGCGGTTTTCGACCGACGAGCGCACGCCGGTGCGCACGCTGATGACGTCCGACAATCTCGCCATGCTGCGCGAGCCCGCCGATCTCGACGCCGCGCGCAGCCTGATGCAGGCGCGCCGGATCGAGAAGCTCCTGGTGGTGGACGGGGCGGGGATGCTCACCGGTCTGCTGACGCTGAAGGATCTGGAGAAAGCGGTGCTGAACCCGCAGGCCTGCAAGGATGACCTGGGGCGCCTGCGCGTGGCGGCTGCGACCACCGTGGGGGATGCGGGCTTTGCGCGGTCCGAGGCGCTGATCGACGCGGGCGCCGACCTGATCGTGATCGACACCGCGCACGGCCATTCCGCGGCGGTGTCGGTCGCCGTGGACCGGATCAAGCGGCTGTCCAACGCCGTGCAGGTGATGGCGGGCAACGTGGCGACCGCCGCGGCCACCCGCGCCCTGATCGATGCCGGCGCCGACGCGGTCAAGGTCGGGATCGGCCCCGGGTCAATCTGCACCACCCGCATCGTGGCGGGCGTGGGCGTGCCGCAGCTGACCGCCATCCGCGACTGCGCCGAGGAAGCGGCGCGGAGCGGCGAATCCATCATCGCCGATGGCGGCATCAAGTATTCGGGCGACTTCGCCAAGGCGATCGCGGCGGGCGCCCATTGCGCCATGGTGGGATCGATGCTCGCGGGCACCGACGAGGCGCCAGGCGAGGTGTTCCTGCACCAGGGCCGCAGCTACAAGGCGTACCGCGGCATGGGCTCGGTCGGGGCCATGGCCCGGGGTTCCGCCGACCGCTATTTCCAGGCCGAGCACGCGCCCCAGAAATTCGTGCCCGAGGGAATCGAGGGCCAGGTCCCCTACAAGGGCGCCGCCGGTGCCGTCCTGCACCAGCTCGTCGGCGGCCTGCGCGCCGCCATGGGCTATACCGGCAACCGGACCATCGAGGACATGCGCACCCGCTGCGCCTTCGTCCGCATCACCGGGGCAGGCCTGAAGGAAAGCCATGTCCACGACGTGCAGATCACCCGCGAAAGCCCGAACTATCGGGTGGGCTGATCCACACGCATCTTGACCGAATCATCAGTATCTGGCGCAGTTAAGCTACATAGTGGAGCGTGCCATGATCCAGATCCGTCGTTATGCGATTTTCGCCACTGCACTTCTATTGGCTGGCGGTACTCTGCCTGCCGCTGCGGCAACGCTCGTCGGTGACGAGATCACCACCAGTTATGTGACGGATGAGGGGTTTGGGCCCAACCTCCAGACCGGAGTCGTCACAGCCGGGCCCGGGACCGAGATCGTCTGCCCCAGCGTGATCGACTTCTGCGTGCTTCTTAATGGGACCTACTCGATCGATTTCGGTGTCGATACCATCACATTTGTCCAGGACGCAGGCGAGGCAGCCTTCTACAACGACTTCGACTTCAACGGATGGCAGTTCTCGGGTATCGACTTCGGGACCGGGATCGCGTCGGTCGCACTGACGACCTTCGGGCTCACCGGCCTTGATCTCTCGGACCTCAGCTTCACCGCAGACACGATCAGCCTCGATCTCGCTGGCGTCGAGTTCGCGGCGCTCAACGGCTGGACGCTGACGCTGGCCGAGGGTCCGGTGAACGCGGTGCCGGTTCCGCCGGCCCTGCCGCTCGCGCTTGCCGGTCTCGCCGCCCTGGCTGTTATCG
>JANNOT010000249.1:0-8046 GCA_031399375.1 Paraoceanicella sp. | reverse complement strand
TGGAGGTGTTCTACACCTTCGCCTGGGTGCCCAAGCGGCGCGAGGCGGGACGGCCCCGGCCGCAGGGCGAGCGGCCCGAGCGCGGGCCCCGCCGCGACGGCACTCGGGCACCCGCGGCCCGCGAGGCTGCGCCCGTGACCGTCACGGATGCGGCCAGTGCGGATCCTGTCGTGGCGCCGCCGCCGTCGCCTGCCCCGGAGGCCCGTGTCGAAGGGCGCCGCGACGAGCGTCCTCGCGGCCCCCGCACCCCCGAGGGTGATCGCGGGCCGCGCCGCGACGACCGGCCCGAGGGTGGCGGCCCGCGCCGTCCGCCCCATGGTGGAAACCGCCCCGAGCGGGACGGCGAGGGCGGGCGCGGCAAGGGCCGGGACGGCGAGCGCGCCAATCGCGGCGGCGGCGGCGAGGAAAAGCCCCGCGTCTACACCGCCCGCCCCCCGCGCGAGGATCAGACGATCGACCCCGACAACCCGTTTGCCGCACTGCTGGCCCTGAAGAAGAAGGATTGAACGGTAGGGTGCCCGCGTGACCCATCTGCCCGGCATCCGCATCGACAAGTGGCTCTGGCAGGCACGGTTCTTCAAATCCCGCAGCCTCGCCGCCGCAATGATCGAGGCGCGGGGCGTGCGGATCAACGGCACGCGCAGCGCGAAGCCCGCGGCGCTCGTCCGGCCGGGCGACCTGCTCACGTTTGTCCAGGCGGAGACGGTCCGCGTCGTCCGGGTGCGCGACACGGGGACCCGGCGCGGTCCGGCGGTCGAGGCGCAATTGCTCTACGAGGCGCTTTCGGACTCCGCCGAGGCGGTCGGCGAAGCGGTCGGTGACACGCCGCCGCGGAGCGCAGGCTCCGGCGATGCCGCACCGGCGGGACCTTGAACCGGCGCAAGCACCCCCGTACAACCGCGCAGGATGGCGTTGTGTCAACGCTTCACACCTATCGCTTGTAAAATCGGCGCGGCCGGCGCCCGGGGGGCTGTCCCATGACCTATGTCGTCACCGAGAACTGCATCGCCTGCAAGTACACCGACTGCGTCGAGGTCTGTCCGGTCGACTGCTTCTACGAGGGCGAGAACATGCTGGTGATCCACCCCGACGAGTGCATCGATTGCGGGGTGTGCGAGCCCGAATGCCCCGCCGATGCCATCCGCCCGGATACCGAGCCCGACATGGAAAAATGGGTCGAGTTCAACCGGAAATATTCGCTGGCCTGGCCCAACATCATCCAGCGCCGCGACCCCCTTGCCGACGCCGAGGCGCATGATGGCGAATCGGGCAAGCTTGAAAGTCGGTTTTCAGAGGCGCCGGGCGAGGGAAACTGAGGCTGGCCCCACGGCTGCGGACCCGCGCGAGCGTGTCAATTCGCCAGATCGGGGGAGGCAATGCGCGGCATCGTACCGCTTTGCACCTTTCCCCGCGTTAATTTTCGCTTCGCGGGTGCAGCACGCCCGCGCTCCGCTTGGAATATTGCCCCGGGCCTGCTATATCATTGTCATACAGTTTGGATGCCCCGTCCATGCGCCCCTGCGATCCAGCCTGGGCGAGGACACGCTGCTTCCACCCAAACGCGAGCCTGACGTGGCCGTTTTCGTGCGGTCCCGGGCATCTGCGACGGTTGAGGCGGCAAGCCCCGGCATCCCGAAGGGGAACATGGAATGACCAAGACCACGACCGACGGTCTCGCCGAATTTCGTCCGAACGATTATGTCGTCTATCCGGCCCATGGCGTCGGACGCATCCTCACGATCGAGGATCAGGAAATTGCGGGCATGAAGCTCGAGCTTTTCGTGATCTCGTTCGAGAAGGACAAGATGACCCTGCGCGTTCCGACGGCAAAGGCAGCCTCGGTCGGCATGCGCTCGCTCTCCTCGCCCGACATCGTGGGCAAGGCGCTCGAGACGCTCAAGGGTCGGGCGAAGGTCAAGCGCGCGATGTGGTCGCGCCGGGCGCAGGAATACGAGCAGAAGATCAATTCGGGCGATCTCGTGTCCATCGCCGAGGTGGTGCGCGACCTGCACCGCAATGACGAGCAGCGCGAGCAGTCCTATTCCGAGCGCCAGCTCTACGAGGCGGCGCTGGAGCGGCTGACCCGCGAAGTTGCGGCCGTCGATGGCGTGGATGAGAAGCGGGCGGCCGAACGGGTCGACGAGCTTCTGGACCGCCGCGCCGCGGCCTGATCGCACGGGCGCTGTCGGACCCGTCCGATCAGCGCAGGACTACCGCACAGGCGGCGAGGGCGCAGAGCTCCGCCGCCTGCTGGGATGCGCCTAGGACATCCCCTGTCTGCCCCCCCAGTCGCCGCTTAGCCAGGACCGCCACGCCTGCCGCACCGGCGACTGCCGCGAGCCCGACGACCGGGTGCACGGCCAGAGCCGCGGCGGCGGCGAGCGCCAGGCCAGCGGCTGTCGCGCCGATCGGCGGGCGACCGACCGATGCCGACAGGCCGCCCGGCCGGGCAGACGGCAATGCCGCCATGACCGCCCCCATCGCCGCCCGGGACAGGGCGCCCGACAGCATTGCGGCGATCATCACACCCGGCCCGTCGAGGGCCGCGATGCAGGACCATCGCCCAAGCGTCACGAGGATCAGCGCGAGCGCGCCGTAGCTCCCGATCCGGCTGTCCGTCATGATCTCGAGCGCCCGCGCCCGCGTGCGCCCGCCGCCCAAGCCGTCGGCGAGGTCGGCCAGCCCGTCCTCGTGCAATGCGCCGGTCAGGAGCGCACTGAGGCCGAGCACGAGGGCAGCGGCGAGGCCGGGCGGCGCGCCGAGCGCGGTCGCGCCCCAGCCCGCGCCGCCCGCCGCGGCACCGATCCCCGCGCCGACGATCGGCCAGCACCAGACCGCGGCGGCCATCCGAGAGGGATCGGCGCGGACCGGGATGCGGGTCAGCAGCCCCAGGGCCGCGGCGAGGTCGGGGATCGGGTGCATCGCGGCTCCGCACCGGCCCCTTGCGGCCGGGATCGCCGCTCTTATAGACCGGGAGGCGCCGGATTGCCCAGAAGCCCCGCCCGCCCCCCCCGCGCGCGCCCGCGCCGCCCGCCCGCAGAGGACCCCCGATGCCGTTCGCCACGCTTGCCGAATTCGCAGCCCTCGTCCGGGCCGCCCCCGACCCGGACCCTGCCGCCCGCGCGGCCGCGGCGGCCCATGGCGCGGGACTGACCAAGCCCGCCGGGGCGCTGGGGCGGCTCGAGGACCTCGTTGTCTGGATCGCGGGCTGGCAGGGACAGGCCGTCCCGGCGCTGTCGCGGCCGGGGATCCTGGTCTTTGCCGGAAATCACGGGGTGGCGGCGCGGGGGGTCTCGGCCTTTCCCGCCGCGGTGACGGCGCAGATGGTGGCGAATTTCGCGGCCGGTGGGGCCGCGATCAACCAGCTTGCCGGTGCGTTCGGCGCAGAGCTCCGGGTCCACCCGCTCGATCTCGACCGTCCCACGGGTGACTTCACCGAAGGCGCGGCGATGGACCCGGCCGACTGCGTCGCCGCCCTGCGTGCGGGATGGGCGGCGGTTGAGCCCGGCCTCGACCTCGTGATCCCGGGCGAGATGGGGATCGGCAACACCACGGCTGCGGCAGCGCTTGCCGCGGCGCTCTGGGGCGGGTCGGCCGAGGCGTGGGTCGGGCGTGGCACCGGCGTGGACGACGCGGGGCTCGCGCGCAAGGCTCAGGTCGTGGCGGCCGGGCTCGCGTGTCACCGCGGTGCGCTCGATGATCCGCTGGAGGCGCTGCGCCGCCTAGGCGGGCGCGAGATTGCGGCGATCGTGGGGGCGATCGCCGCGGCGCGGGCGCGGCGGATCCCGGTGCTGCTCGACGGCTTCATCGTCTGTGCGGCGGCCGGGGTGCTCCTGCGGGTTCACCCCGGCGCGCTTGCCCATTGCCAGGCGGGGCATCTTTCGGCCGAGGGCGCGCATGGGCAATTGCTCGACCTCCTGGGGCTGGCGCCGCTCCTGTCGCTCGGCATGCGGCTGGGCGAAGGGTCGGGCGGGGCGCTTGCGCTCGGCGTCCTGCGGGGCGCGCTCGCCTGCCATGCGGGGATGGCGAGCTTCGCCCAGGCCGGGGTATCCCCCCGCTAGCCTATTCGCGTGCGAGCACCCGGTCCACCAGCCAGGCGAGCGGACCCGACGGGCGGAAGCTCGCCTGGACCCGGGCGGGGTCGTACAGGGTGTCCACCCAGGTCTCCAGCGGCACGGCACCACCGGTTTCGGCAAGGTAGGTCCGGAAGAAATGGTCGAGCACGCCGGTCCGGGCCGAGCGGAAATGGCCGTAGCGCCACGAGAGCTGGTCCATCGCCTGCCCCAGCGGCTGTCCCTCGATCAAGTGCATGTGGAGGACCGAGACGAACCCCGCCCGGTCCGCCCCCGACTTGCAGTGGTAGAGCACCGGCGTCTCTGCCGCCCGCATGGCGGCCACGAGGGCGCGGAACTCCTCGGGCCGGGGCAGGGCCCGCGACCGGACGGTCAGGCGCTGGAACCCCAGGCCCAGGGCCGCACAGGCCTCGGCCTCGAGCGGGAGCGAGCCGAAGAGCAGCCCGCCGCGCAGGCTGATGACCGACCGCCCGCCCGCGGCGGCGAACCGCCGGATCAACCCGGGCGACGGCTGGGCTGCCCGGGCGGCCCGCGGGCTCAGCCAGTGGAAATTGGGATAGATCGCGCGGAAGATCCCGTGATCGACGAAGAGCATGTTGATCCAGGCACCGAGCCTCGCCCATCGCCCGGTGATCGGGCCGGTCCAGCGGGCGAGGTCGCGCTCACGGCGCGCGAGGCGACCCTCGGGGGTCTTGCCTAGCCTGGGGGGGCCGAACCTCAGCGGCATGGGTACAGGCGGGACCGCGTTCCGGGCCGGGTGGAGGCGACGGCGGGAATCGAACCCACCTTCACGGATTTGCAATCCGGTGCATAGCCAATCTGCCACGTCGCCCACGGGACCACCCCGCCGGAGCCGCGCGTATACCAATCCGGGCCAGGACTGACAAGCGGGGCGCAGGGGGCCGCGTGGCGGGCCCGTCCCTGGCGGGACGTTGCCGGAAATGCCGCACCCCTGCGCAGAAACCGGCGCCAGCCCCGCGCCCGATTGCCCGATGGCCCCAGATGTGGCAAGAGACCGATCTGAGAGCGTTCGTTCGCAAAGGTCTGGGAATGATCGATTACGCTGCCGCGCGCACCGCCATGGTGGATTGTCAGGTCCGCACGGCCGACGTGACGCTCTACCCCATCATCGCCGCCATGCTCGATGTCCCGCGCGAACGCTTCGTGCCCGCGCCGCTGTGCGAGGTGGCCTATCTGGGCGAGCATCTGCCGGTGGCGGACGGGCGGGTGCTGCTCGACCCCCGGGTCTTTGCCAAGATGCTCGACGCGGTCGAGATCGGGCCCGCGACCCGCGTGCTCGATATCGGACCCGGATACGGATACTCCGCAGCCGTGCTGATCCGGCTGGCCGGGTCGGTGGTCGCGGTGGAGGAACACCCCGACCTCGCCCGTGCCGCCCGGGCCGCGCTGTCGGGGACGGGGGCGGATGCCGTCGTCGTCGAGACCGGTCCCCACGGGGCAGGCGCGCCCGACCACGCCCCCTTCGACGTCATCCTGGTCAATGGCGGGGTCGAGGTGATCCCCCCGGCCATCGCGGCCCAGGTGAGCGAGGGCGGGCAGATCGTCGCCATCTTCATGGACGGGGCATGGGGCCAGGCGCGGGTGGGCACCCGCACCGGCGATGCCCTGGCCTGGCGCATTGCATTCGACGCGGCGGCGCCGGTTCTGAGCGGGTTTCAAAAAGAACAGGAATTTGCGTTCTGAGGCGCAAGGCAAGGCCCGGCCGTATCCCCGGCCGGACACTTCGAGCAGGAGACCAGGCATGACGTTCAGGACCCCGGCGTGCCGACTGGCAGGGGCGGCGCTCGCCCTGATGCTGGCCCCGATGCTGATGCAATCGCCGGTGCGGGCCCAGACCCTCGCCGACGCGTTGGTCAAGACCTACGACACCAACCCGACGTTGCAGATCAGCCGGTCGCAGCTGCGCCAGGCCGACGAGGCGGTGCCCCAGGCCCGCTCGGCGCTCTTTCCCGACCTGACCGCGAGCACGTCGCTGTCGACCCAGGACACGACGCGCGACCGCACGAGCCAGTCCACCACCTCGGCCGATGCGACCGTGTCGGGCGAGGTATCCCTCTGGAGCGGCGGGCGCACGCAGGCCCAGATCCGCGCCGCGATCGCCAGCGTGATGGCCGCGCGCGCCAATCTGACCGCGACCGAGCAGAACGTGCTCCAGGACGCCGTCACCGCCTTTCTCGACGTGCGGCGCGACACGCAGCTTGTCGATGTGGCCCGCAACAACGTGCGCGTGCTGACCGAGCAGTTCCGCGCCACCCAGGACCGGTTCGACGTGGGCGAGGTGACCCAGACCGACGTGAGCCAGGCCGAAGCGGCACTTGCCGCCGCGCGCGCGAACCTGGCCGCGAGCACCGGAAACCTGACCCAGTCGCGCACCGCCTACCAGCTCACGGTGGGCGAGGCGCCCGGCGAACTGGCCCCCCCGCCGCGCATCCCCCAGCTTCCCGAGACGCTGGAAGGTGCCGAATCGCTGGCCATCGACCAGCATCCGCTGCTGATCGCCGCCCGTTTCAACGAGATCGCGGCGGACGAGGAGGTCGAGATCGCCCTGGCCGGTCTGCGCCCCATCGTCGTCCTGTCCGGCTCCGCGTTCGCCCAGCAGGACCTGGAAACCTACAACAACGGGGACGAGGAACGCTTCGTCGGCGCCTCTTTGGCCATCACCGCCCAGGTGCCGCTCTACCGCGGCGGCGAGCTTGACAGCCTGATCCGCGAGGCGCGCGAGCGCGTGGCCCAGCGAAAGGCCGAGACCCAGGAGACCGGGCGCCAGATCCGCCAGTCCGTGCAGCTTGCCTGGTCCGGCCTGCGCGTCGCCCGCGCCTCGATCACCGCGAACCGCGAGCAGGTCGCCGCCTCCGAGATTGCCTTCAACGGCGTGGTGGAGGAGGCGAAGTTCGGCGAACGCACCACGCTCGACGTGCTTGACACCGAGCAGGACCTTCTGACCGCCCGATCCAACCTGGTGTCCGCCCAGCGCGACGAGGTCGTGGCGGCCTACAACCTGCTCGCGGCGGTTGGGCTTCTGACGGCATCCCACCTGGGGTTGAGCGTCACCCCCTATGACCCGAACGCGAACTATGATTATGTGTCACAGAGCCCGTCCACGGATGACGGGGGTCCGCGGATCGAGCGGATCCTCGACCGGTGGGGGCAGTAAGGTGGGGTGCGTACGTGCGAGACAGTGCAATGAATCGAGCAGGACTTCCGGTTGAAGACGTTCTGATTTCCATCCGTCGGCTGGTGTCGGAGGACGAGCAGGCCCGGGTCGCGCCGCCCCCGGAACCCTTCGAACTGACGGCGGCGATGCGCGTGACGGCGTCCGCAAGCGATCCCGCCATGGCCGCACTGGTGCGCGAGGCGGTCGCGGCCGAACTCCATGCCGCACTCAGCGAAGACGGGCCGAGCGCACTCCGCGCCCTCGTCCGGCGCGAGATCGGGCGCATGATGGGTTCCCGCAGCGTCGACTGAAAAGCTTGGTCGGATCGCTCCATAGCGACATGGGGCGGCGCTGGGTCGACCCTGATGCGGCGGGACGCCGCCATGCGGTTTTCGCGCCGGGCGTCGATGCGCCCTAGAGGTTCGCCTCTGCCGGTACCGGCCGCGGCGCCGACGCGATTGCGATGTGCCCTAACCTCCCCGGTAAACCGAGCGGCAGCGCGCTTCCCGGGTGTCCGCTGCCGTCTGCGGGCTCCAGGTGCG
This sequence comes from Paraoceanicella sp., assembly GCA_031399375.1. GTDB lineage: Bacteria > Pseudomonadota > Alphaproteobacteria > Rhodobacterales > Rhodobacteraceae > Paroceanicella. Next base: position 256 of record JANNOT010000249.1, on the reverse strand, counting down.
CGTCTCTTCGGGTCAAGAGCGGCGATCCGGGCCCGCCGCGTCATGGCCACCCTCTGCCCTGGTCAGGAGGCGCGTCTGCGCCGGTTCCGGTTGCCGCCATGCAGGGCGACGGTGTGCCAACCCGGGCTTTGGCACTTTCCACCATGCGCCCGCTTCGCTAGGAACGGTCCACCTGACGCCGCTGGAACCGATCATGCCGCTCGAAAAGACCTTTGACGCCGCGAAAGCCGAGGCCGAGATCGCCGCTCGCTGGGAT
>JANNOT010000172.1:0-2685 GCA_031399375.1 Paraoceanicella sp. | reverse complement strand
CCGCGAACCGCGCCGCGCGCGCGACGACGCCGCTGTGCGCGAGCTCCGACAGGAACAGCAGCTGCGCCCCCTCGGTCCAGCCGTCGATGCGGACGATGCGGGCGGGGATGGCGGCGGGGCAGGGGGTCGACATGGCGGGGGCTCCAGCGGCGGGGAAGCGCAGGAATAACCGATATGGCACAAAATGTCAAGTCGAGACACGAGCCTGGCTTCCTCTCCCTTGAGGGGAGAGGCGAGAGACGCGCCCCTCGGCGCGGCCCGGGTGAGGGTGACCCCGTCCCGCGGTGGTGCAACGCCGGGGCACCCTCACCCTCCCACGCCGAAGGGGCGCGGGCCCCTCCCTCTCCCCTGAAGGGAGAGGGGTTCCGTGTGGCACCCCGCTGCGGTGACCTTCCTCTCCCTCGAGGGGAGAGGCGAGAGACGCGCCCCTTGGCGCGGCCCGGGTGAGGGTGACCCGGTGCCGCGGTGGTGCAACGCCGGGGCACCCTCACCCTCCCACGCCGAAGGGGCGCGGGCCCCTCCCTCTCCCCTGAAGGGAGAGGGGATGCTGTGCGGCGACCCGCCCGCTTGTCGTCGCGCCCGCGTCGCCGCACACGCGGGCATGACCGATCGCCTCGACCTCCCCGCCGCCGCCTTCGCCAAGGCCGATCCGGGCGACGATCTCGCCTTCTACGCGCCACCGCGGCTGGTGACGCACATCGACGAGGGCGCCGTCGCCGCGCTGACCGCGTACTACGCCGAGATCCTGTCGCCGGGCGCGGACGTGTTGGACCTGATGTCGAGCTGGGTCAGCCATCTGCCCGACGTGCCGCTGACCGTCACCGGCCACGGCATGAACGCCGCCGAACTCGCCGCCAACCCGCGCCTGACCAGTTGGTTCGTCCGCGACCTCAACGCGACGCCCGCGCTCCCCCTCGCCGACGCGAGCGTCGACGCGGTGCTGTGTTGTGTCGGCGTCCAGTATCTCCAGGCCCCGGTCGAGGTCTTCACCGACGTCCACCGCGTTCTCCGCCCCGGCGGGCGGGTGGCGGTCAGCTTCTCGAACCGCTGCTTCCCGACCAAGGCCGTCGCGATCTGGCGCGCGCTCGACGCGGGCGGCCACGCGGCGCTGGTGCGGCTGTACCTCGAACGCGCGGGGTTCGGCGAGGTCGAGGCGCGGGTGCTGGCGGATGGGCGCGGGGGTGATCCGCTGGTGGCGGTGGTGGGGCTGAAGGCGGGATAGGCGACTGATCAAAACGTCCGTTATGGGTGGTTAGCTGCCGTTCTTCTGCCCGAGGCGGGGTAGGTTCTCGATCCCTCCACCTGTTAGTATGCGGAATCTCCTGCTGCCATATCCCGAGCCGCTTCCAGAGGCCGTGACCTCATAAACGGCGTTGACCACGAGTGGCTTCGCTGCGACCGAACCCATGACTGTTCCTTGATATTCGAAGGGCTTCCCCTGTATTTTTGCCCCGTAGAAAACGGGAAACGGGTTTAGGCATTGATCCGAGGCAGTGGCTTGCTTCCAGAACACCCCGCGAGCGACAGACTGTCGGTTATCCCCATTCGCTGCTATTGCCCGCTCCCCGCTAACCGAGGTGACTTCAATACTTCGGATACAGGAAGCACTGGAACGCGACTGCGGATCGACGAGGAAAGCGATATGGCCATCGATCACCGCTGCCTTGAGATCGTAAACATAAGAGCAGCCCGCAAGCGGCAGTATGGCTAACGCGGATAGTAAGAATTGGACTTGCATGTGGGCAGTATGCGGTCCGCAGCGAACGTCTGCAATTGGGCGACACCGGACGTTGGCCTCTTTTTTGCCTCGTCGACGTCCAGGATCTCGATCACGACAGTAGAAGGTCGCAGCTACGAACGAAGCGGCTTCGCTCCTGGCGAACGTCTTCATTGCGTTAGCATCACTCCTGTCCGACCCAATCCTCGCGCCCATGGCGGACACGGAGAATCACAACATCGTCCTCGGCCAGTTCGTACACGATGAGATGCGCCTTGTACGGGTACGCGCGCACCGGGGGATCGATTTCGTGCCGCAGGCGTGCCGCGCGGGGATATTCGGCGAGGAACGCCAGCGTTGCTTCGATACCGTCGTGATACGCGTCGGCCTGTTCCAAGCCGAACATTTCAAGTCCGGACAGAAAGATGCTGGCGAGATCGTCGGCGGCGGCATGGGTCAGCCGATACGATGCCATCGCGCTACGGGGTCGGGGTCGCTTGCCGCAGCGCGCGATCGCGGATGCCGGCCATCGTCTCGTCGCTGATCCCGCCCATCCGCGCCTCGTCGACCCGCCGCTGCATCGCCGCGATCCGGTCGTGCCGTTCCTGTTCGCGCCGGACGAGGTCACGGACGAAGTCGCTGACGTTGCTGTAGCGTCCGGTCGCGGTCTGCGCCTCGATCCACTGCTTCATCGGATCGGGCAGCGAGATATTCATCGTCGCCATTCGTCACCTCTCCAGGGAACGATGACAGACTTTGCCAAACTCTGTCAAACGCACGAGCACATGCCGCCCTAGTCCGCATCCTCGACATCGACCGTCTCGCCCGTCACCCGCTGCGACAGCGCCGCCGCCATGAACGGGTCGAGCGCGCCGTCGAGGACGTCGCCCGGTGCGGTGCTCGTGACGCCGGTGCGCAAATCCTTGACCAGCTGGTACGGTTGCAGGACGTAGCTGCGGATCTGGTGG
>JANNOT010000152.1:0-11608 GCA_031399375.1 Paraoceanicella sp. | reverse complement strand
CTGGCGCTGAGCCGGGGGCGGCTGATCGGGCTGCGGTTCTTGCAGGCGCAGGCCCAGCGGGGCAAGGGCGCGGAGCGGCGGCGCATTGCCCTGCGGTTTCGCGCGATCATCGAGGACACGGGCGTCTGAGGGCGCCGGTCCGCCATTCATTGACATCAGGAGCGACAGATGGCTGCCCAGAAAGGCAAGGATCTGCTGATCAAGCTCGACATGACCGGGGCTGGGGTGTTCCAGACGGTCGCGGGCCTGCGCGCCACGCGCATCAGCTTCAACGCGGAGACGGTGGAGGTCACCTCGCTCGAAAGCCAGGGCCGGTGGCGCGAACTGCTGGCGGGGGCGGGCGTGCGTTCGGCCGCCATCAGCGGCTCGGGCGTCTTCAAGGATGCGGCCACCGACGAGCGGGCGCGGCAGATCTTCTTCGACGGAATCATCCCGGCGTTCCAGGTCATCATCCCGGATTTCGGCACAGTCCAGGGACCGTTCCAGATCACGTCGCTGGAATTCTCCGGCCAGCATGACGGTGAGGCGGTCTACGAGCTGTCGCTCGCGTCGGCCGGGGCCCTGACCTTCACGGCGCTCTGATGGCGAACCCCTATCGCGGCGAGGTCGAGCTGGTCGTGGCGGGAGAGCCGCGGATCATGCGCCTGTCCCTGGGGGGGCTCGCGGAGCTGGAGACGCGGCTTGAAAGCGGGTCGATCGTCGAGATGGTCGAGCGGTTCGAGACGGGACGGGTGCGCGCGCGCGATCTGCTCGCGCTGCTTGCCGCCGGGCTGCGCGGTGGCGGATTTGCGGTGGAGGATGCCGAGCTTGGCGCACTGCCCATCGAGGGAGGACCTGTCGGGGCCGCCCGCGCTGCCGCGCGGCTGCTGCGGGTCACCTTTGCCCTGCCCGATGGTCGTGACGATGGGTGAGACGATCGCCTGGGCGCGGCTGATGCGCGTGGGCCTAGGCCGAATGGGTCTGAGCCCGGACACGTTCTGGGGACTGACCCCGGCGGAGTTCCTGGTGATGGCCGGGATCGAGGGCGGGACGGCGGGTGCGCTGACGCGCGCGGGGCTTGCGGCACTGGAGGCGCGGTTTCCTGACCGCGCAGGGGAGGACAAGGGCGATGGCTGAACTGGAGATCGAGGGGCGGCTGGCCGAGCTTGCCGTCAACTTCGAGACCGCGCAGGACGTCACGTCGGCATTCCGTGCCGAGCTGAGCGGGGTGCAGCTGGCGCTCCAGGGCACGGACCGAGAGGCGCGAACGCTGTCGCGTTCGCTGGGATCGAGCCTACGCTCGGCCTTCGAGGGGCTGGTGTTCGACGGGGAGAAGGTCGGCGACGTCCTGCTGGGCCTTGGCAAATCGCTCGCCTCGAACGTGCTGACCCAGTCGCTCGCCCCGGTGCAGAACGCGCTCGGCACGGGGCTGTCATCGCTGGTTTCGGGCGGCCTGGGCACCCTCTTCTCGGGGCTCATGCCCTTCGAGAAGGGGGCCGCGTTTTCGGGCGGTCGGGTGCGGGCCTTTGCCTCGGGCGGGATCGTGGAAAGTCCGACGCATTTTCCGATGCGCGGCGGTGCCGGTCTGATGGGCGAGGCCGGGCCGGAGGCGATTATGCCGCTTGCCCGCGGCGCGGATGGCAAGCTTGGCGTGCGCGGCGGCGGCGGGCGATCCGTCAATGTGACGATGAACATCAGCACCCCGAACGTCGAGGGGTTCCAGCGGTCGCGCGCACAGGTGGCGGCCAATGTGAGCCGTGCGCTGAAGCGCGGACAGCGCAACCTCTGAGGAGCGGACGATGAGTTTTCACGAGGTACGCTTTCCGGCGAGCCTGTCCTTTGGCTCGAGTGGCGGGCCGGAACGCAGGGTCGAGATCGTCGCGCTGTCGAACGGCCACGAGGAGCGCAACTCCCCCTGGGCCCATTCGCGGCGCCGGTGGGATGCGGGGCTGGGGATGCGCTCGCTCGACGACCTCCAGGATGTGATTGCGTTTTTCGAGGCGCGCGGCGGGCAGCTCCACGGGTTTCGCTGGAAGGACTGGACGGATTTCAAGTCGGGTCGGCCCTCTGCACCGGTCTTGCCGACAGATCAGGTGATCGGGTCGGGGGATGGTGCGACGCGGTCATTCCAGTTGGTGCGGCGGTACACATCGGGCGCCGTGAGTTATGTCCGCCCGGTGCGCAAGCCGGTCGCGGGGACCGTAAAGGTTGCGGTTGCGGGAGCGGAGCTTGCCGTCGGGGGGCCGGTCAGCGTGGACGCGGTGACGGGGATGGTGACGTTCCTGACCCCGCCCGCCACAGGTGCGGTCGTGACGGCGGGGTTCGAGTTTGACGTACCGGTCCGCTTCGACACCGACCGGATCGAGGTGAGCCTGGCCGCGTTTGCCGCGGGCGAGGCGCCCGCGGTGCCCGTGGTGGAGGTCCGGATCTGATGCGCACGATTGATCCTGCGCTTCAGGCGCGGCTCGACAGTGGGGCGACCACGCTCTGCCGGTGCTGGCGCCTGACCCGGGCGGACGGGCTGACGCTCGGCTTTACCGACCACGACCTGGACCTGAGCTTTGACGGTGCGGTGTTTCGCGCGGCGTCCGGCATGTCGGCGGCGGCATTGCAGCGGACGTCTGGCCTGAGCGTGGACAACACCCAGGTCACCGGTGCGTTGCAGAGCAGCGGCATTTCGGAGGCGGACATTGCGGCGGGTCTTTATGATGGCGCGCGGCTGCAGCACTGGCTGGTCGACTGGACGCGGCCCGATCTGCGGGTGCAGCTCTTTTCCGGCACGCTCGGGGAGATCACGCGAGGCAGCGGCGGGTTCGAGGCGGAATTGCGCGGCCTGGCCGAGGACCTGAACCGGTCCATCGGGCGGGCCTTCCTGCGAACCTGCGACGCGATCCTGGGCGATGGACGGTGCAAGGTCGATATCTCTGCACCCACGTTGCGGGGCGAGGTGACGGTTCTGGGGGTCACATCGAACCGGCGGCTGCGGGTGGGCGGCCTGGAGGCATTCCCACCTGGCTGGTTCGAGCGTGGGCGGCTTGAGTGGAGCACCGGCGAAAACATCGGCGCCGTGGGCCAGGTGAAGCTCGACCTATCGCGGACGGATGGACGGGCGCTCGACCTATGGGAAGAGGCGGCACGCGAAATCCGTATCGGCGACCGCGCGCGGGTGATCGCGGGATGCAACAAGTCGGCAGAGACCTGCAGGGCAAAATTCAACAATTTCAACAATTTCCGGGGATATCCCCATATGCCGGGCGAGGACTGGATCACCAGCTACGCCGCAACGGGAGAAGCACATGACGGCGGTTCCCTCTTCCGCTGAGCGGATCGTAGCGGTCGCGCGGTCCTGGATCGGCACGCCGTATGTCCATCAGGCAAGCTGCCGTGGCGCGGGCACGGACTGCCTCGGCCTGATCCGCGGCGTCTGGCGCGAGCTTTATGGCGACGAGCCGGGGCCGATGCCGGCCTATACACCCGACTGGTCCGAGGCATCGGGACGCGAGGCGCTGCTCGAAGGCGCGGCGCGGTATCTGCTGCCGATCGATCCGGGCGCGCGGGCGCCAGGCGATGTGCTCGTGTTCCGCATGCGGCGCCGGTCGGTCGCCAAGCATATGGGCATTCTGGCGGGACCGGCGGATGACCCCACGGTCCTTCATGCCTATTCCGGCCATAGCGTCTGCGAGTCCCCCCTGGGCCCGGCGTGGCTGGAACGGATCGCGGGCGTCTTCCGCTTTCCGGTCGTGCCCCAATCAGAGTGAGGACGAGCGATGGCAACTTTGCTTCTTTCCGCGGCGGGCACGGCACTCGGTGGATCATTCGGCGGTTCGCTGCTGGGCCTGACCGGATCGGTGCTCGGCAAGGCGCTCGGTGGGGTCGCGGGGTCGCTTCTTGACCAGCGGCTGCTCGGCGGAGGTTCCGAGCCTGTCGAGGTTGGTCGTGTCAGCAGCTTTCGCATGCTGCAATCGGCGGAAGGGGGGCCGATTGCACGGCTTTCCGGGCGGATGCGCGTCGCCGGACATGTGATCTGGTCCACACGGTTCAAGGAAACCGTGCGTCGCCGGGGCGGGTCGGGCAAAGGTGCGGCGGGGTCCGGCCCGGCCGTTCGCGAGTATTCCTATTCGATTAGCCTCGCGATCGCCCTCTGCGAGGGCGAGATCGTGCGGATCGGCCGGGTCTGGGCCGATGGGAAGCCGTTCGCGCTCGAAACCGTGCAATACCGTGTCTATCGGGGCAGCGAGACGCAGGCGGTCGATCCCCTGATCGAGGTGGTGGAAGGGACCGGCAACGCGCCGGCCTATCGCGGAACGGCCTATGTCGTGTTCGAGGATCTCGATGTCGGTGATTTCGGCAACCGGATCCCGCAGTTCAACGTCGAGGTGTTTCGCCAGCCCGCGGTACCCGCAACCTATCTGGGCGAGATTGCGCCGCGGCCGCAGGACGTCGTTCGCGGCGTCGCGTTGACCCCGGGAACTGGTGAGTACGCGCTCGCTCCCGATCCCGTCAGCCTGAACATCCAGCGCGGCGAGAGCCGGTTTGCGAACGTCACGGGCCTGTCGGGGGAGACCGACTTTGTTGCAGCGATGGCACAACTGAAGGCCGAATTGCCGATCTGCGATGCGGTGTCGCTGGTTGTGTCCTGGTTCGGCAGCGATCTGCGCTGCGGGTCCTGCCGGATCGAACCCAAGGTCGAGCAGCGGTCGCCTGACAGCGATGCGATGCCCTGGCGGGTGTCGGGCCTCGGGCGCGGGGATGCGGGGCTGGTCAGCCGGGCCGAAGACCGGCCGAATTTCGGCGGCACGCCTTCTGACCAGTCCGTGGTGGCTGCAATCCGCAGGCTGCGCGCAGAGGGAAAGCGGGTGATGTTCTACCCGTTTGTCCTGATGGACATTCCCGCCGACAATACTCTGCCCGATCCCTGGAGCGGTGCGCCATCGCAGCCTGCATTCCCTTGGCGCGGCCGGATCACGCTGCCGGTGGCACCCGGGCGTCCGGGAAGCCTCGATCGACAAGCGGGCGCGCGCGCCGAGGTGCAGAGGTTCTTCGGGACCTCAACCGTCGAGATGTTTGCGGCGGGCGACGATACCGTGGGGTTCACCGGCGCGGAGGACTGGGGGTTTCGCCGCTTCGTCCTGCATTACGCGCGGCTTTGCGCGCTTGCCGGAGGGGTCGACGCATTCTGCATCGGCTCCGAGCTTCGCAGCCTGACCCAGATTCGCGACGGGGCGCAGAGCTATCCGGCAGTTGACGCATTGCGCACACTGGCGTCGGACGTCCGAGCCATCTTGGGCCCACAGACGAAGATCGGATATGCGGCGGACTGGTCCGAATATTTCGGCCATCAGCCAGGCGATGGAACGGGTGACGTCTTTTTTCACCTTGATCCGCTCTGGGCGGACACCAACATCGATTTCGTTGGTGTGGACAACTACATGCCGCTGTCCGACTGGCGCGACGAACCCGACCAACTCGACGGTGCTGCCCCGTCGATCTACGACCTCGCCTATCTTCAACGCAACATTGCCGGAGGTGAGGGGTTCGACTGGTACTATGCCAGTGACGCAGACCGGACGGCGCAGGTCCGCACCCCGATCGTCGACACGGCGCACGGCGAAAGCTGGCTGTTTCGGGTGAAGGATCTGGTCAACTGGTGGTCCCAGCCGCACCGCAATCGGCCGGCTGGCGTGCGGTCCGCTTCGACAACGCCGTGGGTGCCGCGGTCCAAGCCGATCTGGTTCACCGAGCTTGGTTGCCCGGCAGTGGACAAGGGAACGAACCAGCCGAACGTGTTCATCGATCCAAAATCATCGGAAAGCTTCGTTCCGTATTTTTCGAGCGGCCAGCGCGACGACTACATCCAGCTGCGTTATTTGCAGGCGCAGTTCGGGTATTGGGCCGACAGCGCGAATAACCCGACGTCGCCAGTCTATGGCGGTCGGATGGTCGACCTGGCGAACGCGTATGTTTGGGCTTGGGACGCCCGGCCCTGGCCGGATTTTCCCAATCGGGTCCAGACCTGGGCGGATGGTCCGAACTATGCGCGGGGGCATTGGATTTCCGGCCGACTTGGGGCAGCGACCCTTGCCGAAACCGTCGCGGAGATCTGTCTCAAAGCAGGGCTTAGCGACTTTGACGTGACGGGGCTGCGCGGGCTGGTCACGGGATATCTGCTGGAAACCGCACAGAGCGCGCGGCAAAGCCTTCAGCCGCTCATGCTCGCCTATGGTTTCGATGCGATTGAGCGGGACGGGCAGGTCGTGTTTCGGATGCGCGACGGGGGTGTCGATCTTGAACTGACGCCCGATCTCGTGGCGCTTGGCGAGGATGACGAGACGGCATCGGGGGTCAGCAGATCGCGCGCGCCCGGTGCCGAAGTGCCCGAGGCCGTGAGGGTAAGCTTCGTCGAGGCGGAGAACGACTACCAGCTTGCTGCCGCCGAGGCGTCGCACCCTGACGCAGCTCTCCCCCGGGCGAACGCATCGGAATTGCCGATCGCGTTTGCCGCCGAGCAGGGGCAGATCATCGCCGAGCGCTGGCTTGCCGAAGGGCGTGTGGCGCGGGATGGCGTACGTTTCGCGCTACCGCCATCGTTGCTGCGGATCGAGCCGGGCGATGTGGTGCGCTACCGCGAGGGGCGGCACGACGGGCTCTACCGCGTGCATACGGCCGAGGAGGCTGGCGTGCGGCGGCTGGAAGCGCAGCGGTTCGAGGTGGGGCTTTACGGTCCCGGCCAGAATGCGGCGCGGAGCTATGCCCAGCGGCGGGGCGGCATTCCGGCACAGGTCTACGCGGCGTTGATGGATCTTCCGCTGCTTCGCGGGGACGAGGTTGCCCATGCGCCATGGCTTGCGGTGTCGGCGACGCCTTGGCCGGGTCCGGTGGCCGCCTATGTTTCGTCCACGGACGACGGGTACAGCCTGAACCGTGTGTTGAATGCGCCATCCATCGTGGCACAGACGCTGAGTGTACTGTCCGCGAGCGCGCCGTGGCTCTGGAGCCGGGGCGACGGCGTGATCGTGCGTCTGAGCCAGGGCGCATTGGAGGGGAGGGCGGATATCGACGTTCTCAACGGCGCAAATGTGGCGGCGATCCGGGCGTCCGACGGCGCGTCGTGGGAGATCATCCAGTTCCGTGACGCAGAGTTGATCGGCACGAGGACCTACAGGCTGACGGGGATCCTGCGCGGACAGGCGGGGACCGAATTCCTGTGTGCCGCAGCGATACCGGCTGGAGCGGAATTCATCCTGCTCGACGGCGGCCCCATGCAGCTCGACCTGCCGTCCTCGGCGCGCGGGTTGTCGCGGCACTACAGGATCGGCCCGTCGTCGCGTGGTTATGACGATCCGAGTTACATGCACCTCGAGCAGAGTTTTGCCGGGGTGGGTCTGAGGCCCTACGCGCCGGTGCACCTTCGGGCACGCGTGAGCACAGATGGAACGGTGGCTGTCACATGGGTCCGGCGTACACGGTCTGACGGCGACAGCTGGGAAAGCGCCGAGGTGCCGCTTGGCGAGGACGAGGAGCGCTACAGCATCTTTGTCCGGATCGGTGGTGCCGTGCGACGCAGCGCGAGCGTGACGACGCCGCTCTTCACCTACACGGCGGCGATGCGGGCGGAGGACGGCGCCGACGGGCCCTTCACCGTCGAGGTCGCGCAGGTTTCGGTTCAGTACGGCCAGGGGCCGATCACGAGGATGGATGTCGATGACTGAAACAGTGCGGCTGAACCTTCCGCTTCTTGCTGCATCCCAGGCACAGAAGCATGTCACGGTGAACGAGGCGCTGGCGCGGCTCGACGCCCTCGTGGCTCCCACGGTCACGCGGACTGACATCGCGTCTCCGCCCCCATCCGTGGCCGAGGGGGAGTGCTTTGTGGTAGCGGCAGGGGCGGCCGGTCCGTGGGCGGGGCATGCGCAGGAGATCGCGATCTATCTCAATGGCGGCTGGACCTTCGCGCGGCCGCGGGCAGGGTGGCGGGTACAGACCCTTCAGCCTGACGGCTTCGCTCGCTTCGACGGCACAGCCTGGGTCAGCCATGCTGTGGCGCAGACAGCAGGCGGGGCAGCGACCCAGTACCGCGTCATCGAGTTCGATCAGGCGATCGTCGCCGGGGCGACGGTCACGACATCCTCGATGATCCCTGCACAGGCCCAGGTGATCGGGGTCAGTGCTCGGGTGATCGTAGCGCTGAGCGGGACCGCGACAGCCTGGTCGCTTGGGGTTGCGGGGTCCGCGAACCGATATGGATCCGGGCTTGGCAAGGCGCTGAACGCGTTCGCCCAGGGTCTGAGCAGCGCGCCCGTCACCTACTTCACCCCCACGCCGCTCGTTCTGACCGCAGAGGGCGGGGCATTCGGGACAGGGACCGTCCGGCTTGCAATCCATGTGACCGAGATTGTTCCGCCGAGGGCCGTCTAGGCTGCCTCGCGGCTTGAAGTGAGGCGGCGCCCCCGGCAGGATCGCGCCCGTGCAACGTCATGCGCGCGGAGGGCGGGCCTATCGGCGACATACACTTCACGGCAAGCGGCGCGCCGGAAGCCCAGGTAGCACTCGCCACCCTAATCGCGAGATACGGGCAGGTGTCGCTGGGTCAGGCGCGGACTGTGGTTGCATTAGGTGGCGACGGCTTCATGCTTGCCACGCTGCATGCGACCGAGGGTCTCTTTGCGCCGGTCTATGGAATGAACCGCGGAACGGTTGGGTTCCTGATGAATACCTATCGGGAGGACGTGCTGATCGAGCGGCTGGCGCTTGCGACCATGTCGGTCATCCACCCCCTGAGAATGCGGGCCGAGCGCGCTGGGGGGCCGCCGGTCGAGGCACTGGCGATCAACGAGGTCTCACTCTTTCGTGCGGGACCGCAGGCGGCGCGCTTGCGCATTCTGGTCGACGGCACCGAACGCATGGATGAGCTGATCTGCGACGGCGCGATGGTCTGCACGCCGGCCGGGTCGACCGCCTACAACTATTCGGCGCATGGGCCGATCATTCCGATCGGGGCCGCCGTGCTCGCGTTGACGCCCGTTTCGGCGTTCCGCCCGCGGCGGTGGCGGGGTGCGTTGCTGCCGACATCGGCCACAGTGCGGTTCGAAATCGAGGAGTGCGAGAAACGGCCGGTTTCGGCAGTGGCCGACAACGTGGAGGTGCAGGCGGTCAGTGCCGTGGACGTGGTCAGCGAGCCTGCCGTGTCGCATCGTCTTCTTTTCGACCCGGGTCACGGGCTCGAGGAGCGCCTCATCCGGGAGCAATTCAGCTAGACAGCGGCGCGGGTGGGCTGGGGTCCCGGTGCAATCCCCCGCCGGGGTTTCACAACGAAGCCTGGGGCGGGTGCACGCTGACGCAGCTGAATGCCACGCTTTGCGTAATCTGCCCGTAATCCGGGTTGAGTCTGTCACGGGACTGCTCGTCGACGATGGGCCATGCGAAGCGCGCATGACCCCTTGCGAGCGCGTGCTCAGTGCGTCACATCCATCGCGTGAACGACGGGGGATGCAATGGGCCTGAGTACGTCGGAACAGATCCGTTGGTGGGGATTGGGTTTCGGCCTCTTCATCCTGTTGCTTTGGGCGGTCGGGCAGTCGCTCGTCCCGTTCCTCGCAGGCGCCGCGATCGCCTATCTGCTCGATCCGCTGGCCGATCGGCTCGAGCGCCAGGGGTTTTCCCGGGTGCTTGCGACGATTGCGATCACGGTGCTCATGCTTCTCTCGGTGATCGGCATTCTAATCGTGCTGATCCCGACCCTCCTGTCGCAAGCCCAGTCGCTCATAACGGCGCTGCCCGACATCGTGCGTCAGTTGCAGACATTCCTTGGCGAGCATGTGCCGGGCGCGTTCTCATCGGGCTCGACACTGCGCGACGCCCTTGTGGCGACAACCGAGGGGTTTCGAGAGCAAGGCCTCGCGCTCATCAATGGTCTGCTCAGCTCTGGTCTTGCCGTCGTCGATTTCCTTCTGCTAATCGTCGTGGCGCCCGTGGTGGCGTTCTATCTGCTGCTTGACTGGGACCACATGATTTCCACCCTTGACGGCTACCTGCCGCGTCAGCATGCAGCGACGATCCGCGAACTTGCACGGGAAGTGGACCGCGTCCTTGCCGGTTTTGTGCGCGGCCAGCTGCTCGTCTGCGCGATCCTGGGGACATTCTATGCGATCGGGCTCGCGGTGATTGGGCTGCAGTTTGGTCTTGTGATTGGGCTCTTTGCCGGGCTCATCAGCTTCATTCCGTTCGTGGGCTCGATCCTTGGCGGGGTCCTGTCCGTCGGCGTTGCGTTTTTCCAGTTCTGGGGGGATTGGGGTGCGATCGGGGCCGTGGCTCTGGTGTTTGTCGTCGGTCAGGCGGTGGAGGGAAATTATCTCACGCCGAAGCTCGTGGGCGACTCGGTCGGCCTGCATCCGGTCTGGCTTATGTTCGCCCTTTCGGCCTTTGGCGCCCTCCTGGGGTTCTCGGGGCTCCTGATCGCGGTGCCGGTGGCGGCGGTGGTTGGGGTGATGAGCCGGTTTCTCCTGCGCCAGTACCTTGCAGGGCGCCTCTTTCAGGGTTCGACGGGTCGCGCGGAATGACCCAGCTTGCCTTCGATCTCCCGGTGCGAGTGGCGACGGGGCGTGGTGATTTTTTCGTCAGTCCGGCAAACGCACCTGCGATCGCGGCATTGGAGCGATGGCCCGAGTGGCCGGGCGGTCGTCTTGCGATCATTGGTCCTGAAAGCGCGGGCAAGTCGCATTTGGTTGCGGTGTGGGTCGGACTTTCTGGCGCCCTGGTCTTGGACGGCGCGGCTTTGCGAGAGGATGATGTTCCGGACGTCGCGGCCCGCTCTTGCATCGCGATCGAGGGCGCCGACGCCGCGCGGGAGGCGGCGCTCCTGCATTTGATCAACGCCCATGCCGAGCGGAGCGGGTCATTGCTCTTGACGGCGCGACATGCGCCGGCCCATTGGGGCACGGCGCTGCCAGACCTCGCGTCGCGGCTCGCCTCGATACCGGTTGCAAGGCTCCTGCCGCCTGACGATGGGCTTCTCCGTGCCCTTCTTCTCAAGCATTTTGCGGACCGACAAATTCTAGCGCCGCCGGAGCTTGTGTCCTGGCTGCTTTCACGTATGGACCGCTCGGCCGCGGCAGCCGAGGCGACGGTGCGCGCGCTGGATGCCTTGGCGCTGTCAGCGGGACGGCCGGTCAGCTTGCGGCTTGCGCAAAAATCGCTTCGGCTTTAGCGGGGTGTCACGGTGATGTTGCAGGAGCCTTTCACAACCACGCCATGACACAGCCGGATTTCCTGAATTCCGCCCCAGCCGCACCCATCGCGATCGATGATCTCGACCTCGCGGGACCCGCACGCTTCATCAACCGCGAGCTTTCGTGGCTGTCATTCAACTGGCGCGTGCTGGAGGAAGCGGAGAATCCACACGTCCCGCTGCTGGAGCGCGTCAGATTCCTGTCGATCTCGGGGAACAATCTTGACGAATTTTACACGGTTCGCGTTGCGGGGCTACGCAGCCTCGCGCGTTCGGCGCTCGGGCAGCCATCGCCCGACGGACTGACGCCTGCGGATCAACTGACCAGCATCGACGCCGATGCCCGCGCCCTGATGGCGCGTCAGCAGGTCGTCTGGCTGGCGCTTCAAGGTGAATTGCGCGCCG
>JANNOT010000138.1:0-6165 GCA_031399375.1 Paraoceanicella sp. | reverse complement strand
CCGCGAGGCGTGACACCTTCGTGGGCACGAAGTCGATCTCGCGCAGGTCGCCATCGTATTGGATGAACGCCTCGGCGGGGTAGTTGGGGTTGCGCAGCCAGAACGAGTTCTGGAACGGCACGCCCCCCGCCCAGTTGTTGGGCCAGGCATCGGACATCTTGCCGAACGGGTCGATCAGCGACGCCTCGACCCGGCGCTGATAGCGCGTGGCGGGATCGGTGCCGGTGGTGGCGTTGTCGCTCAGGTGCATGTCGAATTTCGTGAACACGAAGAAGAGGATGCATTCGGCCCGCGCCCGCTCCTCTGGCGTTGCCCCGTGGGTCTGGCGCACCCAGTCCTCGACCAGCCCCGGCAGGTCCGTCACCTCCATGTTCGAGGGCGGGATGCAGAGCAGCATCGAGGTCAGCTCCTGCTCGGCCACGTAGCGGTCGAAGAGGTAGGCGACCTTGCCACGCAGGAACGTGTCCTTGCGCGGGCTCTCGGCGGTCTGGAACGTCTTGGCGATGTTGTTGGTAAACCGCGCCCGGGCGCCGGGGAAATCCAGCAGGTCGGTCTGGGCGAACAGATCCCAGGGCTGCTCGGCCATGGGGATGATGAGCTCGGCGGTCAGCGCCGTCACGATCGACTTCGGCAGGGCGGCCTGCGCCCCCTCGGGCGTGCGCAGGCGCACTTCGGACTGGGGACCGCCATGGTCGAGGCCCGCCAGGGTCTTCACGTCGATGATCGATTCGGTCCGCGGGATCAGCGCGTCGAGATTCGCGAACGCCTCGCGCGCATGGCCGAGCTGGCCGAGCCCGCGGGCGAGCATCACGTAGACCTCGGAGAACATGGCGTGCCGTCCCCAGAGCAGCGACAGGAACGCCGCGCGGTCGGGAAGTGCGAGGCGGGGCGCGATCTCCGCCGCCTCGTCCCAGAACGGCTTCAGCGCTGCGACATAGGCGGACCGGGAGAAGCCCTTCTCGAAGTAGTCGCGCACCTCCCACATCTCGTCCGATGACAGGCCCGTCGCCGTGCCCCCCTTGGCGGCGTAGGTCTGGAGGAGCCCCGCGATCTCCTCTGCCGTGGGCGGCTCCTCGGACTGGTCGCCGTCCATCAGGAAGGTGTTGGCGAAGATCCGCACGAGGTCCGCTTCGCTGAGCAGGCGCAGGCGGATGGGGAACCCCGCGGGGCAGGGGGTGCGGGTCATCGTGAAACGGGTGACGAGGCCGGTCGATTCGCCCTCGCCCGGCGGGTTGATCTCGGAGATGAAATCGCGGCGCCCGTCCGGCCCGTCAAAATCGGCGACGAGCCGCCCGCCCTGGGGCCGGGCGAGGACCGAGACGAGGAAGGACTTTCCCGCCTGGGACGGCCCGAACACGCCCACGCACATGTTGCGCTCGGCCGCCTGGCTGAGCTTGCGCGCCCGCAGGCCCGCCCGGCGCAGCTCGCGCGTCAGGCTCGCGGCCTCAGCCCCCACGCGCTCGCGGTTCTCGGGCTCGGCCAGCCAGGTCTGCGCCGCCTGCGCAAGCTCCGCCACCTCGGCGCAGCGCGCGGCCAGTGCCGTCGACGTCATGCGCAGCACCCCCCCACCTCAGACCACCCGGAAGATGCCGGTGTCGAGCCAGTAATCATCCTCGAATCCCAGCGTATGCAAGCGCAACCGCACGTCGGACACCTTGCAGGGCATCCCCTCGCCATCCTCGACCTCGGTGACGCTGAACGCCTCCTTCATCGCCTCCGCCCGCAGGATGTCCTCGGCCGTCTCGCCCTCCCCATCCACCTCGCGGCGCATCAGCGTCACGGTCAGGGGGGCGGGGCGCCCGGCGGCCTGGGGGTTGGCGAAGTCGAGCCGGTAGAGCGGCGTGGTGGTCCAGCGTTCCAGGGGCAGCTGGCGAAAGCCGATCTGCATGGGGGTGTAGAGCTTCACCCGCGCCTCCTCGTCGCCGCGCCGCGCGTCGAGGTCCACGTCCGACAGAAGCACCTTGTGGTCGAGAATCTGCCCGTTCAGCGCCATCTCGCCGATGTAGCGGGCGGTCGAGCGCATGGTGAGCTCGTTCGTCATCAGCTTGAAATTCGCGATCCGGCTCGCGGACAGCGCGCAGAGCATCCCCCCCACGGCCACGGTCGATTTCGGGTCGCCGATCCGGTTGGTCACGGGATCGCGGTAGGGGTACCAGCCATCCACCCGGTAGGCGTGCATAGAGATCAGCCGGTCGGGCGTCACCGCCAGCATCTCGCGCAGGATCGCCCGGATCGCGGGCAGGCGCGACGGTCGGCCGGTGATCAGGATGATGTCGGTATCGAGATGCTGGATCACCTCGACCATATTGGCGAGCGCCTTCTGGAACACGTCGCGGGCGATCGCATCGACCTCGGAGCGCCGCACGGCGAGCTCGAACCCCGCCAGCCGCCAGTCCCGCGCCCCCGTACGGGCCACGGGCTCCTCGAGATAGGCGGTCAGCCGGGCGGGGATCTGGAGCGTGTCCGGCGGCGGCACCACCCCGTCTGCCCCCGCGCGGGGCGCGACCCAGCCCAGCACGTCACCCGCGCGCAGGGCGAAGCTTTCGGCCTCCGCCGCCGTCTCGCACCGCTCCAGCACCGCGATGGCGAGCGGGGTCAGCACGCGGAGCGCGAACTGGCGGCGCAGCGCGCGGGCCTGCTGGTCGAGCCCGCCGACATCCCCGCCGAAAAGCTCGCGCAGCCGCTCGCCCGCATATCGCCCGCCCGCGGCCTCGATCGAATCGCGCAGGCGCGGCAGCACGATGTCCGACACGACCGCCCGGACCATGTCGTCGCCCGCGATGCGGAACCCCTCGCGGAACGTCTGGCGGGGGTGCACGACCCGGTTCCCCTCGCCGTAGAACGTCGTGATCATCAGATCCGTGGTCCCGCCGCCCACATCGACGCAGGCAACGCGCAGCGACGGCTCCGGGCCCCCGCCCTCCGGCCGGGGGCGGCGCTTGCCCTTCAACGTGAAGTAGCCGTCGATGTTGCCGTCGAATTTCTGGGTGATCTCGGTATAGAGGAACACGAGCTGGGTGCAGCTCGCCTCGTCCCAGTCCACGATCAGGTTGGGGCGGCGGCAGGTGATCGCCGTCGTCTCCTTGATGTCGAGGATCGACCAGATCAACTTTAAGGCCCCCTCGGCCCGGCTGCGGATGATCGCCTGTTCCTGGATGGGCGTGGCCGATGGCAGGGTCAGGATGATGTTCCTGAGCCGCCGCGGCATGTCGGACTGCGCCCGGCTCGCGCGCGCGGCGGGGTCGTTGATCTGCACCAGCGCGTGGTTGAAGATTTCGGCCAAGAGGAACCCGAAGAGCGACGAGCGCGAGAAGCGCTGGCGGATCGCGGGGTCGTGGCTCGCGTCGCCGCGACGGCGGAGCTTCTTCCTCTCCTCCTCCTCGACCTGGCGGATCACGTCGCCGCGTTCGTTGAGGAACCTGAACGCCGAGCGCGCGATCAGCGGCAGGCTCTGGTTCGCGCCGATGTTCTGGAACCGCCAGTCCTGGCTGACGGGGGCCTCGTCCCAGAGGTAGCGCTTGGGCGAGGAGAGGCCCGAGGTCGTCTCCGTCCCCTCCTCGCGCCGCACCAGGTTCATCGCCTCGGGGCCGATGCGCACGAAACTGGGCCAGAGGAAGGCGGAGCGGCGGCCGGAGCGGCGGGCGATGTGGTCCTTGCCGAAGGACGCCTCGGCAAACTCCACCCGGCTTTCGAGAAGGCGGGCGTAGAGGAACTCCGGTCGGCTCAGGTCGCGGACCTCGAGCGCATAGGAATTGTGCAGGTTCACCCGCGCCTCGTCGGGAAAGCTCTCGATCAGGATGCCGCAGGTGCGCGAATTGCCGACATCGAGCACGAGGTCCACCTCGACGGGGCGATAGCGGTCGTCGCCCGAGACGACGTCGATCAGCCGGATCTTGGGAACATGGGTCCGCGCCAGCAGATCGAGCAGGGAGAGATAGCGCGCCCAGTGCTCGAACTTGTACGGGAAATCCTGTTCGCGCAGCGGGCGGCCGGGGCGCAGGGCCTGCTTGTATTCGACGAAGAGCTCCTCGAGCCATTCGCTGACCCATTTCTGCAGGTCGATGAGCTCGCCCTCGGGCGTCTCATCTGGGCGGCGCAGGAACCAGTCCATGTCCTGGGGGTCGGTGACGAAGCGGAACTCGCGCTCGTCCTCGGCATCCTTCAGCGCGGGGGCGAGATAGGCGGTCCGGTCCGGCTCGGGCACCAGGCTGGTGTCGAGCGCGATCTGGAACCGGTGGGTGTGGCCCGTCGCCTGGTCCTTCTCGGGCAGCTCCACCACCCGGACCCGCGCCCAGGTCGAGGGGCCCGCGTCGTACTGCTCGCGCCCGCCCGCACCGCGCCCGGGGCGGATGCGCAGGACCGGGGCGGGGGCCCATTTGTTCAGGAACGGCTCCATCGCCGCGACCGCCTTGATCGAGTAGTCTTCGTCGTCGTTCTGGCGCGCGGCGAGGATCGGCCCGTCCGCCTCGTCATCGCCCGTCAGGGGGATGAGCGCGCGCAGGTCCTGATCCCCCGCCTTGCCCGTGGTCCGTTCAATGAACCCGCGGGGCTTGACCCCGAGCGCGTCGAGGTCAAAGCCGAAATCGAGGATCTGGATGCCACTGAACGGGACGATCGTGATTTCGGATTTCCACGCGGTCAGCTTGCGCAGCCCGCTGGGGTTGGTCTGCATGCTCATCCCCGGTAGCTGAAATTGCGCGACCATTCCGGCCGGTTGACGTTGACGGTGCCCTGGAAGGTTTCGGTCTGGGTGCCGAAGCGGACGCGCACGGTAAAGGGATGCGGGCGACCGGGCTGGGCGGGGTCGTCGGCGAAAAGCTTCACCTCGATCCGGTAGGTGCCCGCCACGGGGTCGCGGGCAAAGAACACGTTCTCGACCGGGGTGCGGGTGATCGTGCTGCCGGGATTGCCCGCAAGGTTGCGCTCGTTGGCATCCACGTCGAGCGCGCCGCCACCGCAGGCGTTGCGCTCCTCGAAATAGATCGTCCCGCCCGCGGGGCATGTGATGTAGAGATCGAGGTCGGACGTGTCGTTCCAGACCAGGGTGAAGTTCAGCTCGCCCGACTGGGCCTGCTCGCGCTCCAGCCGCTCGTCGATCTCGTCGCGGGGCGGGGTTTGCGGCTCAGGTTCGGGTTCGGGTTGCGGTTCGGGCTCCGGCTGGGGGACCACCTCGGTGCGCTCGGGCTCGGGCTCGGGCTGTGGTTCGGGGGGGACGGGCAGGCAGGCGCGGTCGGCCTCGATCAACCGCCGCTCCAGCCCCGCCACCACGTCCTCGAGCTGCGCCTGGCGCGCCTCGCCCGCCGGATCCCCGCCCGTCACCTCAGCCGCCACGGGGCAGGCGTTCAGGACGCTGAACCCCGCGATGCCGCAGGGCGCGATCAGAAGCGCGATGATCGCCGCGGTCATCGCGCCCAGGACGGCGATCCCGAGCCACCAGAGCCAGTCCAGCGGGCCCCGTGCCGCCTCCACGACGATCGGGGCGGGCATGGCCGCCGCCTCGGTCGCGGCGGCCTGGGCTGCCGCGCGTGCCGCGGCCCGCGGGTCGATCCGGGGCGGGATCATCGCGGCCAGCACCCCGCGCGGCGCCTCGGCCCCGTCCTGCTGATGCGCCCAGTCGATCAGGACCGGCTGGTCGCCCACCAGAAAGATCGACCGCTCGCCCGGCACCTCGATCGCGTGGCGCAGGGCCGCCGACAAACGCTGCCCGTCGGGGTCCGCCCCGGTCCCGAGCCGGTCCGCGAGCGCCGCAATGTCCCCGATCAGCCCGCCGAGCCGCAGGCGCGCGGCCTCCGCCGCCTCGGGCGCGAGGTCGGTCAGGCGCCGCGCCGCGCCCGGGACGGTGGCGTACCAGTCGGTCGCATCCCCCTCCGGGCTCGGGACGGGCTCGGCGAACACCCGCGCGTGTGCGGGCGTCAGCGCCCGCTCCACGGTCTGGACGATCAGCCCGAAGGACCGCTGCCCGGGCGTGCCGAGCGGCTTCAGCCCTGCGGCCCGGGTCGTGTCGAGCTTCAGCTGGACCATCGCGCCCCGCCCTCCCTCACGGCGCCGCTGGGGCGGGGGCAGGGGCAGGGGCCGGGGCGGGTATCGGGGTCGCCGCGTCGCCGCCCGTCCCCGGCGGGGCCGTGCCGGGCGCGGCACCCGGCGCCTCGGCCCGCGGCGGCGGCG
>JANNOT010000319.1:0-3502 GCA_031399375.1 Paraoceanicella sp. | reverse complement strand
CAAGGCGACTGGCAGGCACCCCCGCCGCCTGCCCTTCACCAACGGCGACTTCGCCTGATTCCCCCCCGCGCGCCGGTCACCCCGGCGCGCGAGGCCCTGGGCGGCGGCGGCGCATCGGCCCCCGGGTGCGGGCAGGGTCATGGCGCGCCCGGCTCAGGCCACCACCACCTGCGGGGCGGTCAGGCCCAGCCGTCAGCCCCCGCGGCGAGGGGCAGCACGTCGATCCCGCCGGGAAAGCCGCGCAGGGTCGCGTGGTGCCAGCGGGCGGGATCGACCGCCACGCCCGCATCCTCGAACACCGGCCGCGAGACCAGCGCCTGCACCCCCATTTCCTTGGTCAGCGATTCGAGCCTGCTTGCGGCGTTGACCGCGTCGCCGATGATCGTGGGCGGGGCCTGCCCCTCGGCCCCGATCTCGCCCATCACGATCACCCCGGCATGCAGGCCCAGGCCGATGCGCACCGCGGCCGCGCCTTCGCGCGCGAGCTGCTCGTTGAACCGCGTCAGGGCCCCGTCGATGCCCGCCACGGCGGCCAGGGCCGCGCGGGCCGATGCGGCGGGTCCCGCAGGGTCGTCGAACAGCGCGATCAGCCCGTCGCCCATGTACTTGTCGATCCGTCCTCCGCTGGCCGCGATCGCCGGGACGACGGCGTCGAAGAAGCGGTTGAGCAGGTAGAGCACGTCATAGGGCATCTGCCCCGCGGTCCGCGCCGTGAACCCGCGCATGTCCAGAAAGAGCACGCAGAGCCGACGCTCTGCCCCCGCGCGCGATGATGCACGGGCGCGGGTGCTCCTGTCGCGAAAGACGCGGTGGACGGTCAGCGGTCCCTGGGGCCGGATCTGGCAGGCAAGCCGGGTGCCGGGTCCCGCGCGGACCGCCTGCAGGCTCGATGCCTCCGCGGCGCTGGGGGGAAGGAGGGCCTCCATCCCCGTTTCCACGACCACGCGGCAGGTGGTGCAGCGCCCGCGCCCGCCGCAGGCCGACACATGGGCCACCCCGGCGCCGCGGCTCATCTCCAGCAGCGTCAGCCCCCGCGCGCCTGCGATCCTCGGCCCGTCGGCATAGGTGATCGGCACGGTGGTCCGGGCGGCCAGCAGCCGTCGCGCTACCATGGCGAGGGCAAGGGCGAGGAGGACCCCGAGGAACGCCAGCATCGCCCCGCGCTCGCCCAGGGCCAGCCACGCTTCCTCGGCCGCGTCGGGCCAGTTGAAGTTGCCCCGCAGGCGTCCGGGATCGGCTGCGCCCGCGTGCAGCGCGCGCCCGGCCGTCAGATAGCCCGCATAGGCAAAGCACGGGACGAGCGCCGCCGCGGCCGCGGCGGCAGGGACCCAGGCGCGCCACCACGCGGCCTGGCGCAGCCAGAAATGCAGGCCGAGGCAGGCATGGAGCCAGACGACCGCGATCATGACCCCGAGAATGCCCTGGGTCCCCTCGGCCCAACTGCGCAACAGCATGTAGACATAGTAATCCTTCACCCCGAACGCAGTCGCGGCGACCGCCGTGTCGATCAAGTGCGGGATGAGGAGGAGCGGGATGGCGAGCCCCAGGCCGATCTGCGCCGCCTCGGCCCATGGCATGCGCAGCGAGCGCCGCCGCACCACCGCCGCAAGCGCGAGGCCGACATGGAGGAGGAGCGCCGCAGGCAGAACGACCTGCCCCGCCGCGCTCCGGGTCACACCCTGCCGCAAGGTCTGGCCCCATTCCATCCAGTCGACCGAGATCAGCCCGAGCGCGTGGTTCAGCAGATGGGTGAGTGCGAAGGCAAAGAGGATCAGGCCCGAGACGATGCGCCCGCGGGTCGCCCAGCCGCCGCGCCACAGTACCGATCTGCCCGTCGCCCCGTGCGGTCCGCGTGCGCGCGTCGCCATGTGCGCCCCTCCCCCTGCGCGTCACCGGCGAAGGGTCCGCGCGAAGCCTGTGTCAGACCGACACGGGACGCAAGGCACCGGATGCAACGGTCCCGTGGCGGTCGGGGAGCACCGCCGGCGGGCTCAGCGCCGGGGTTCAGGCGTCGGCCTGCTGCGGCACGGGGGCGGCGGTGGCATGTTCGGCGAGGAAGCGTTCGGCATCGAGCGCCGCCATGCAGCCCATCCCGGCCGAGGTCACGGCCTGGCGATAGATGTGGTCCGTCAGGTCGCCCGCGGCAAAGACGCCGGGCACCGATGTGGCGGTGCCCCCCGGAACGACCCGCACATAGCCGCCGTGATGGGTATCGACCTGGCCCTCGACCAGGGCCGAGGCCGGGGAATGGCCGATGGCGACAAAAAGCCCGTCGCAGGCGAGATCGCGGGTGGACCCGTCGCGCACATCCACCAGGCGCACGCCGGTGACGCCGAGCGGGTCGCTGTCGCCCAGCACCTCGGCGACCGTGTGGTGCCAGATCACCGTGATCTTGGGGTGCCGGAACAGCCGGTCCTGCAGGATGCGCTCGGCCTTCAGGCTGTCGCGGCGGTGCACCAGCGTCACCTTCGCGGCGAAGTTGGTGAGAAACAGCGCCTCCTCCACCGCAGTGTTGCCCCCGCCCACCACCACGACCTCGCGCCCGCGATAGAAGAACCCGTCGCAGGTCGCGCAGGCCGAGACGCCAAAGCCCTTGAAGCGTTCCTCGGACGGCAGGCCGAGCCATTTCGCCTGCGCGCCGGTGGCAAGGACCAGGGCGTCGGCGGTGTAGGTCACGCCGCTTTCGCCCTGCGCCCGGAACGGCCGCGCCGACAGGTCGAGCGCGCCGATATGGTCGGTGATGACCTCGGCCCCCATCGCCTTCGCGTGATGCTCCATCTTGACCATCAGGTCGGGGCCCTGGATCGTCTCGTCGCCCGGCCAGTTCTCCACCTCGGTGGTGATGGTCAATTGCCCGCCCGGCTGCATGCCCTGCACCAGGATCGGGTTCAGCATCGCCCGCGCGGCATAGACTGCAGCGGTGTAGCCGGCGGGGCCGGAGCCGATGATGAGCAGGCGGGTATGGCGGGTGGTCATGGCGTGTCTCCTCGCGGACCCGACCATATAATCCGCGTGGCCCGTCAGGGGAAGCGCGCCAGCAGCAGGGCCGCCACGCGCGCGGCCTCCAGCAGCGGGGGGTAGGTCCAGGCGGCGGGGCCGGTACGCGCGTCCCGGGCGATGCCGCGGGCGCGCAGGGCGGCGTGGAACCGCGCGAGCTTCGGCGCGACCCGCCCGGTGCCGGAGATGAAGAGCGGCAGGCCCGTTGCGGCCGCCTCGCTCGCCATGTTCACGCTGTCCTCGGTCACCATCACCGCCTCGGCGACACCGAGCAGGCCGGGATAGGGATTGGGGCCCGCCCCGCCCCAGACCCAGGCGCCGGGGCGGGCGTCGCGCAGCGCCTCCACCACCCAGGCGGGCGTGCGGCGCGAGGCGGTGACAAGCACGCTCCACCCCGCGAACCGCCCCAGATCGTCGAGAAGCCGCGCGAGGCTGGCCCGGTCGAACCGGGCCGACCTGCTCGGGCCGCCGAGCAGGAGCGCCAGGCGTGGCGCGGGCAGCGGCG
>JANNOT010000117.1:0-2196 GCA_031399375.1 Paraoceanicella sp. | reverse complement strand
CCGCCTGGCAGACCGACAACGAATACGGCTGCCACGACACGACGATCAGCTATTCCCCCGCCGCCATCCGCGGGTTCCGCGCCTGGCTCGCCGACCGCTACGGCACGGTGGGCGCGCTAAACGAAAGCTGGGGGAACGTGTTCTGGTCGATGGAGTATCGCGGCTTCGCCGAGATCGACCC
The DNA here is from genome assembly GCA_031399375.1 of Paraoceanicella sp. Taxonomy (GTDB): domain Bacteria; phylum Pseudomonadota; class Alphaproteobacteria; order Rhodobacterales; family Rhodobacteraceae; genus Paroceanicella. The sequence goes on along the minus strand of JANNOT010000117.1, from coordinate 2,015 downwards.
ACCGGCGGGCACGGTGACCGAGGCGAACCCGGCCCATGCGCTCGACTGGAAACGCTACAGTTCGGACCAGGTGGTGGCGTTCAACCGGGTGCAGGCGGATATCCTGCGCGCGCTCAGCCCCGGGCGGACGCTCCTGCACAACTACATGGGCCGCACGGTGGAGTTCGACCATTACGCCGTCGGCGCCGATCTCGACGCCGCGAGCTGGGACAGCTACCCGCTGGGGTTTCTCGAGGACCGGGTGGTGGAGGACGCGGCCTGGAAGCGCCGGTTCATGCGCCAGGGCGACCCGGATTTCCAGGCGTTCCACCACGACCTCTACCGCGCGGTGGGCCGCGGGCGCTGGTGGGTGATGGAGCAGCAGCCCGGGCCGGTGAACTGGGCGCCGTACAATCCCGACCCGCTGCCCGGGATGGTCCGGCTCTGGAGCTGGGAGGCCTTCGCCCACGGGGCCGAGGTGGTCAGCTATTTCCGCTGGCGCCAGGCGCCGATGGCGCAGGAGCAGATGCATGCGGGCCTGCTGCGTCCCGACAGCGTGGCGGCACCGGGACTGGGCGAGGCGATGGAGGTCGCGCGCGAGATCGCCCGCGCCCCCCGGGCGGGGGCCGCGCCGGGCGAGGCGGCGCTGGTCTTTGACTACGAAAGCTGCTGGGGGTGGGAGACGCAGCCCCAGGGGCGCAGCTTCGACTATTTCCGGCTGGTGTTCGAAACCTACCGCGCCCTGCGCCGCGCGGGCCTGTCGGTGGACATCCTGCCCCCCGATACCGCGGACCTCTCGCCCTGGCCGCTCGTCGTCGCACCCGGGATCATGCGCTGGCGCGAGCCATTTGTCGACGCCCTGGCCCGCTTCGAGGGGGTGGCGCTGCTCGGTCCGCGCGCGGGCGCAAAGACCGCGGCGATGCGCATCCCCGACGCGCTTCCCCCCGGCCTGCCGCAGAACCTGCTCGACGCCCGGGTGATGCGGGTCGAGACGCTGCGCCCCGACGCGCCCGTTGCGCTCGCGCGTGGCGGGGCCTTCGGCGCCTGGCGCGAAAAGCTCGACACCCGGGCGGGCGTGGTGGAGGAAACGGTGGACGGTTGTCCCGCCGTCATCGCCCAGGGCCGCGTCCGCTATGTCGCGGGCTGGGCCGATCCTGCCGCGATGTTCCGCATCGTGGGCGAGGCGGCGCAGGTGGCGGGGCTTGCCCCGCTCGACCTGCCCCCGGGATTGCGCGTGCGCCGGGCGGCGGACCGGATCTTCGCGTTCAACCATGACGCGGAGGCCGCAGACCTCGCCCCCCTCGCCCCGCTCGGCTTCGCCGGAACGATCCCCGGGGCGGGGGTCGCAAGCGTGCCGCCAATTTAGGCGGATGCGGGTTCACGCCGCTGGACCATCCCGGCGAAGCGGTTAAGGATGCCGACCCGCGTTATCCGGAGATGTCCCGCATGTATCCTGCCCCCCTGGTCATCAGCCCGCTTGACCGACCCGCCTACTGGGTGCTCGGGGACCGCTACACCGTGCTTTTGTCGGCGGCCGAGACGGGCGGGGCGTTCAGCCTGTTCGATTTCATCATACCGGCGGGCCATGGCACCCCGCCCCATGTCCATCGGCGAGAGGATGAAACCTTCATGATCGTGGCGGGCGAGCTGGTCTTTACCGTCGCGGGAAAGACCCGGGTGGTAGGCCCCGGCGACGTCGTGTTCGGCGTGCGCGGGATCGCCCATGATTTCCGCAATATCGGGATCGAGCCTGCGCGGATGTTCGTGACCGCGACCCCCGGGGGCCTCGAGGCGTTCTTTGCCGAGGCGGGGGTCCCCGCCGGCGACGGCATCGCCCCGCCCCCCGGCCCGCAGGAGCGCGCACGCATGCGCAGCATCGCCCCCCGCCACGGCATCGAGATGGTCCTGCCGCCGATCTGAGGCGCGTCAGATGTTGAACTGCTGCCCCAGTTCCATCACCCGGTTCGTCGGGAGGCGGTAGAATCCCGTCGCGTCCGACGCGGCCTTGGTCATTGAGATATAGAGCCGGTCTTGCC
>JANNOT010000073.1:0-7471 GCA_031399375.1 Paraoceanicella sp. | reverse complement strand
GACCGTGTCGCCATGCTCGAACCGGGCGAAATGCGCCTTGCCATCGCGCCAGATCGTGAGTTCCAGCCATTCCGACAGCGCATTGACCACCGACACGCCGACGCCGTGCAGCCCGCCCGAGACCTTGTAGCTGTTCTGGTCGAACTTTCCGCCGGCGTGGAGCTGGGTCATGATGACCTCGGCGGCCGAGATCCCCTCGCCCGCGTGGATGTCCACGGGAATGCCCCGGCCATTGTCGGCCACCGACACCGAGCTGTCGGCATGGATCACCACCGAGACGGTGTCGCAATACCCCGCCAGTGCCTCGTCGATGCCGTTGTCCACGACCTCGTAGACCATGTGGTGCAGCCCCGACCCGTCATCGGTGTCGCCGATATACATGCCCGGGCGCTTGCGCACCGCCTCCAGCCCCTTGAGGACCTGAATCGAGCCTGCATCGTAGGTGGGCCGCTGCCCGTCTTCCGCCATGTTGTTGTCCTGTCCGAATACCCACGCAATCTATCGAGCGGCCACGGGAATGTCACGCGCACCCGGTCAGAGCACGATCAGGGCGATCCCCACGGCGATCAGCGCGATCCCCGCCCCGGTATTGACCCGCGCAACCGCGCGCGGCGTGCGCAGGAAACCCCGGACCCGGTGCGCGAACCCGGCCCAGAACAGGTTGCCGAGAAAGGGCAGGGCGGCCGACATCGCCACGATCACGCCGATATCGGCCCAGGTCAGCCGGGCGATGGGAAAGAAGCTCGGGATCACGCCCATGTAGAACAGGATCGCCTTGGGATTGCCGAGGATCGCGAGCAGTCCCGCGGCGAATGCCTGGCGCGCCGTGCCCTTCTGCATGTCCTCGGGTGCCTTCAGCGCCATGCCTGCGCCGCGGATGAGCTGCCAGCCCATCCATGCGAACATAGCCGCCCCGAACCAGCGCAGCACGATCAGGACATCGCCGTAGAGCGCCACGAGGGCCGAGGCCCCGAAGAGCGCCAGCAGGGCCCAGGCCATGTCCCCCAGCATGACGGCGAGGGCGAGGGGCAGGGCCGCCCTGATCCCGCCGGAAAGCGTCCGCGCGACCACGGCGACCACCACCGGGCCGGGCGTGACAGTCAGCAGGATCAGCGCACCCGCATAGAGCAGCATGTCATCGAGCGTGATGGTCAACGGAACCGTCCTGGCGCGAAGGGGGGAGGGGGGTCAGACGTGCCGCAGGGTCCGCTGTCGGGCGGCGACCGCCCGAGTCTGCCCCAGAGGCGCGGCGGTTTCCATGGACCAGATCCCTCGTGCAGCGACAGAATTCCCCGGATCGTACCGGTTGGCAAGCGGGTTCAGCGGACCCGGCTGGTCCCGTCGGCGTCCGCCTCGACCGCCCGGTGCAGGGCCCGGTCGCCCAGCCCTGCGAAAAGCTCCGGTCCCGTGCCGGTCATCCAGGCCTGGGCGCCCAGGCCCGCGATCTCGTCATAGAGCGCCGCGCGCCGATCGGCATCCAGATGCGCCGCGACCTCGTCGAGCGGCAGGAGCGGCGCCGCCCCGGTATCGGCCGCCAGCGCCCGCGCATTGGCCAGCACCAGGCTGATCAGCAGCGCCTTCTGCTCGCCGGTCGACGCGAGGGCGGCCGGCATGCCCCGGGCCGCATGGGTGGCCGACAGCTCCGCGCGGTGCGGGCCCGTCAGGCTCCGCCCCGCCGCGATGTCCCGCCCCCGCCCCCGGGCAAGCGCGGTGCGCAGCGCGTCTTCGTCATCCCAGTCCTCGGGTGCCTCGAGCACCAGGGTCGCGCGCGGGAAGGCCGTCTCTGCCCCCGCCTGGGCTGCGGCGATGCGCGACAGCGCCGCCCGGCGGCCGCGCCCGATCTCGGCCCCCGCCCGGGCCATCTGGGCCTCGAGCGCGTCCAGCCAGACCGGATCGCGCCGGTCCTCGCGGATCAGGCGGTTGCGCTCGCGCATCGCGCGCTCGTAGCTGACCGCCGCCTCGCCATGGGCGGGGGTCAGGCTCATCGTCACCCGGTCGAGGAACCGCCGCCGCTCCGCCGCCCCCTCGGTCCAGAGCCGGTCCATGGCGGGGGTCAGCCAGAGCACGCGCAGCAGGCGTGCCAGCGCGATCTGCGGCGCGCTCTTGCCCGCGATGGTGACGCTGCGCGACCCGTCGCCCTCGGCCCCCGTCTCCACCTCGGTCAGCGTGCCGCCGGTGGCGATCACCCCGCGCACCCGCCAACCGACCGGATCGGGGCGCCGGGCCAGATCGCCCGCCTCGGCCCGCCGCAGGCCGCGGCCGGGCGACAGGAGCGACACGGCCTCCAGCAGATTGGTCTTGCCCGCGCCGTTCGGCCCGTGCAGCGCAACGGGCCGCCCGTCGGTCTCGATCACGCTGAGGATGTGGGAGCGGAAGCGGACCAGCTCCAGCCGGATCAGACGGGTCGCGATGGCAGGTCCCCGGACGCGGCCGTCAGACGCGCATCGGCATCACGACATAGACCGCGCTGTCGTCGTCGCCCTCGCGCACCAGGGTCGGATCGCTGGTGGTGTTGAAGAAGAAGACCGCGTTCTCCCGGTCCACCTGGCCCGCAATCTCGGTCAGGTATTTCGCATTGAACCCGATGTCGAGTGGCTCGGCGGCATAGGCGACCGACAGTTCTTCGGACGCCGCGCCGCAATCGGGGGCGTTGACCGACAGGATCAGCCGGTCCTCGTCGAGGCTGAGCTTGACCGCGCGCGACCGTTCCGCGGACACGGTCGCGACCAGCGTCACCGCCTTGGCGAAATCCGCCGCGTCCACCTCAAGCCGCCGGGTGTTGCCCACGGGAATGACGCGGGTGTAGTCGGGGAACGATCCGTCGATGACCTTGGACGTCAGGGTGCTTTCGGGCGTGGCGAAGCGTATCTTGCCCTCGGACACCGACACGGCGACGGTCATCTCATCCTCGGTGATCAGCTTGAGCACCTCGCCCACGGTCTTGCGCGGGACGATGACGCCCGGCGCCGCCTCGGCCCCCGCGGGCAGGTCGGCATCGATGCGGGCAAGCCGGTGGCCGTCGGTCGCAACGCAGCGCAGCTTCTTCTCTGCCCCCACCTCGACGACATGCAAGTAGATGCCATTGAGGTAGTACCGCGTCTCCTCGGTCGAGATCGCGAAGCGGGCCTTCTCGAACAGCCTGCGCAGCACCGGGGCCTTGATCCCGTAATTGCACGCGTAATCGGACGAGGCCATGACCGGAAAATCCTCGCGTGGCAGGGTCACCAGCGAGAAATGCGAGCGTCCCGCCCGCACCTCCAGCCGACCGGACGCGCCGTCGTCCGACAGCACGACCAGCGCCCCGTCCGGCAGGTTGCGCACGATGTCATGCAGGGTGTGGGCGCCGACCGTCGTCGCCCCCGCCTTCTCGACCATCGCCGGGGCCCGGTCCACCACCTCGATGTCGAGATCGGTCGCGCGAAACGCGATCTCGCCATCCTTGGCCTCGATCAGCACGTTCGACAGGATGGGGATCGTCGTTCGACGCTCCACCACTCCTTGGGCGCGCGCCATGGCGCGAAGCAGCGCGCTGCGCTCGATGCTGACTTTCACGGGCGAGACCCCCTGTTGGAACCCTGGTCCGCGCAGCGGCGCGGGGCATGACACTACCCCATGCGCGGGCCGCGTCAACGCGGGTCAGGCTTCCAGCATCCGTCGGAGGAGTTCCAGGTCCTCGGCCAGGTGGCTGTCGGTCAGCCGCAGCTCCTCGATCTTGCGCAGCGCATGCAGGACCGTGGTGTGATCGCGCCCGCCGAAGCGCCGCCCGATCTCGGGCAGGGACTTCGCCGTCAGCGTCTTGGCCAGAAACATCGCGATCTGCCGCGGCCGCGCCACGGCCCGGGCCCGTCGGGGGCTGAGCATGTCGGTGATGCGCAGGTTGTAGTGGTCGGCCACCTTGCGGATGATCTCGTCCACCGTGACCTTGCGGTCGGATGCGCGCAGCGTGTCGGCAAGGCATTCCTGCGCCATGTCGAGGTCGATGCGCCGCCCCACGAGGCTGGCGAACGCGAAAAGCCGGGTCAGCGCCCCCTCGAGCACCCGCACATTCGACGAGATGCGGTGCGCGAGAAACTCGAGCACGCCCGAGGCAAGCTGAACGTCCGGATGGGCCGCCAGGTGCCCCTCGGCCTTGGAATGCAGGATCCCGAGCCGCAGTTCGTAATCGGTCGGGTGCAGGTCCACGACGAGCCCCCAGGCGAGGCGCGAGCGGATCCGCTCCTCCACCCCCTCCATCTCCCCGGGCGCCCGGTCGCCCGAAATCACGACCTGCTTGTTCTGGTCCACGAGCGCATTGAACGTGTGAAAGAATTCGTCCTGGGTGCTGTCCTTGCCCGCGATGAACTGAACGTCATCGACCATCAGCACGTCGACCGAGCGGAAGATCTGCTTGAACCCCAGCGTGTCCTTGAACCGCAGCGACTGCACGAAGCGGTACATAAACTGCTCGGCCGACAGGTACACGACCCGCTTGTCGGGGTGGTTCTCGTGGATGTGCCACGCGATCGCATGCATCAGGTGGGTCTTGCCCAGGCCGACCCCGCCATAGAGAAAGAGCGGGTTGAACGTGACGGGCCCCATCTCGGCCACGCGACGGGCGGCGGCATGGGCGAGCTCGTTGGGCTTGCCCACCACGAACCGGTCGAACGTGTTGCGCCGGTCGAGCGGCGAGCCCGGCAGCTCCGGCTCGCCCACCGCGGCGACCGCAGGGGCGGCAAGTTCGGCCCGCGTCACCAGCGCCGCGGTCACGACCGGTGCGGCGGCCTGGAGATCGAAGCACAGCCGGTCCACGCTCAGCCCCGCCTCGCGCATCACGGTGATCAGACTGTCGCGATAGTTGCGGTCCACCCACGTGCCGAAAAAGCCGGTCGGGACACCAAAGCGCGCGACGCCCGCCTCCACCCCCCCGAATGTCAGCGGTGCGATCCAGGCCGAATAGGCGTCCCGACCGATGGAGGATTCGAGCGGTGCGCGCAGGCGGGCCCAGAGGTCGATATCGGACGGCGTTCCCCGCTGCGCATTCAGTAAATTCATTACACGTGTCCCTGTCGGCGCGATTTTTTTGGGTAATCCAAGAGGTGGTCCGGCAATTGTCCGGCAGCGATAAAGGTGTCGGCGTCAGCTCTGGCGCCAGGCCAGTCCATGGGCCTTCCAGCCGTTGTGATGGCCGCGGTGGCCGGCACGGTCGAGATCGCCCTCGAAACCTTCCGCGACGTTGACGCAACGCGTGCCGTGTCCGGCGGCCCCCAGCGCCTCCGCCATGCGCTGCGCAGCCTCCATGGACCGCGCGCCCGACCGGCAGAGGAAAAGGATCCGCCCCGGCGGCGGGCCGATCTGGCCGAGCAGCTCGTCCACGAACCCTGTATTGATCGCCATGGTCGGAAACATCCGCCACTCGGTCAGGACAACCTGCTTGCCGAGGGGGGTCAGGTCCGGGGTGCCGACGAAACTCCATTCGGGGCGCGTGCGCACATCCACCAGAACCGCATCCGCCTCGTGCTCCAGCATCGACCACGCCGTCCTGGGATCGACAACCTCCACATCGAACGCCGTCATCAAAGAATCTCTCCACATCGCCACTATCGCCTGTCCGGGCAGAGTACGAAACCGCGGCTCGGATTCGCAACAGGAAGTCGTCGGCCCAAAAGAATTTTCCCAGACATGAGAAACTGTTGCGTACAAAGCATGATCGACCCATGTTGAACCAAGACATTCACGGGATGTTCCCACGAATACTTTCAACGGGTGCTGCATTATCATCAGGAACTGGATCTGCGGCCAGGATCGACGCCGATTAGCGAATCCCTAACCTGTCTTAACGGTACCTGAGGCCCCCGGTTTTCTCAACCGGACCGAAGAGAGAACATCACAGCGCGATGACCGATCCGTGACGCAGGCCCGAAAATAACAAAACGCCCCCCGGATGGAGGGCGCTGGTCGTGGGGCGCGGGGCCGCCCTTCGGCGGGTCTGATCGCGTCAGGCGAGCGACATCACCCGGTGCGCGAGGCGCGACACTTTACGGCTGGCGGTGTTCTTGTGCAGCACGCCCTTGGTCACGCCGCGCATGATCTCGGGCTGCGCGTGCCGCAGCGCCTCGGTCGCCACGGCCCGGTCACCGCCGAGGATCGCTTCCTCGACCTTGCGGATGAACGTGCGGATCCGGCTCCGGCGCGCCTTGTTGACGGCGGTCCGGCGCAGGATCTGGCGTGCGCGCTTGGCGGAGGACGGCGAATTGGACATGCGATCGATTCCAGTCTCTGCAATCGGATTTCCGGGGTCAGGCGGCGCGTATAGCCATTCCGGTCCCCCGGGTCAAGACCGGACCCGCCGCGCCGGTGTGCCTCAGCGGTCGCGGAACTGGGGACTGCGCTTCTGGACGAAGGCGGCCATGCCCTCGACCTGGTCCTCGGTGGCGAACAGGCTGTGGAACACCCGCCGCTCCCAGAGCATCCCCTCGGCCAGCGTCGTCTCGTAGCTGCGGTTCACCGCCTCCTTGGCTGCCATCACGGCCAGCATGGACTTGCCCGCGATCCTGGACGCCACCGCCCGCGCCTCGTCGATGAGCGCGCTGGCGGGGACCACGCGGCTGACGAGACCCGCCCGTTCCGCCTCGGCTGCATCCATGAACCGGCCGGTCAGGCACATCTCCATCGCCTTGGACTTGCCCACCAGCCGGGTCAGGCGCTGAGTCCCGCCCAGGCCGGGGATGACGCCCAGGTTGATCTCGGGCTGGCCGAATTTCGCGGTGTCGGCGGCCAGGATGAAGTCGCACATCATGGCAAGCTCGCAGCCGCCGCCGAGCGCGTAGCCCGCCACGGCAGCGATCAGCGGCTTGCGGAACCGGGCGACCGCAGCGGCCTGGGGGCCGAAGAAATCCTCGGCGAACATGTCGGCGAACGATTTTTCGGCCATCTCGCGGATGTCGGCCCCGGCGGCGAAGGCTTTGTCCGATCCCGTCAGGATCGCGCAGCGCAGGGTCTCGTCGGCCTGGAATCCCTCCAGCGCGTCGCCGAGCTCGCCCAGCATCGTGCTGTTGAGCGCATTCAACGCCTCGGGGCGATTGAGGCGGATCAGCCCGACATGATCGGTGATCTCGACGATCAGGGTCGTGTAGGCCATGGCGTGCGGTCCCCGGGCTGCTGGCGCGGGGGGCAGGCTGGCGCATCGGGGCGGGGTTTGTCCAGTCGCCCGTCGCCGGGGCGTCAGTGCTGACAGGCCGGGCAGTGGAACGATGACCGCCCCGATTGCACCAGCCGCGCGACCGTACCGGTGCAGCCCGGCGTGGCGCAGCCCTCGCCCGTGCGGCCGTAGACGGCGAACCTGTGCTGGAAATAACCGAGCTCGCCATCGGCCTGTCGGTAGTCGCGCAGCGACGATCCCCCGGCCGCCAGCGCCTCGACCAGCACGGCGCGGGGGGGCCCGAGCCCCCCCCCCCCCAACGCCCCCCCCCCTGGGGGGGGCCCCCCCGGCGGG
>JANNOT010000048.1:0-7488 GCA_031399375.1 Paraoceanicella sp. | reverse complement strand
CGAGCGTGCTGCTCTACCGCGTGATCTATTTCGGGCCCGCCTTCGTCCTCGCGCTCGCCCTGCTGGCCCGCGGGGGACGGGCGGAGCCCCGCGCGGACGCGGCGGTGCTGCCCACCCACGCGGCGTTCATCCTCGACGGGGGCACGCGGGCCGAGGCGGCGCTCGCGCGGCTGGGCGACAAGTGCTTCCATGTCGCGCCCGCCGGGGATGCCGTCCTGATGTACGGTGTCCAGGGCCGCCACTGGATCGTGATGGGCGACCCCTACGGACCCCCGGCGGCCTGGGGCGCGCTGATGGACAGCGTCGAGACTGCCGCGCGCGCGGCGGGCGCACGGGTTGCGATCTACAAGGCCGATGCGCGATCGCTCGCGTTCTGGCGCGCCCGCGGCCACACGATCCAGCCCCTGGGGCAGGAGGCGGTGATCGTCGTGCACGGCTTCACGCTCGACGGGCCGGAGCGGCGGGAGCTTCGCCGCAAGCTCGGACAGGCGCGCAAGGCCGGCATCGTCGTGCGCGCCTACCCCCCGGGGGCTGCACCGCTTGCGGCGCTGACCCCTGTCGCCGTGGCCTGGCGTGCGGCCCGGCGCGGGCGCGAGCACACGTTTTCCATGGGTCATTTCGACCCGGTGCTGCTGGCCGGGCACCACGTCTTTGCCGCGGAGGGCGCAGAGGGATGCTGCGCCTTTCTCTCCGTCTGGGTCTCCGGCGACGGGCGGGAATGGATGATCGACCTGATGCGCCAGACCGACGCGGCGCCGAGCGGGACGATGCACGCGCTGATCGTGGCGGGGATCGGCGCGGCCCAGAGCGCGGGGGCCGACCGCTTCAACCTCTGCATGGCCCCCCTTTCGGGCCTCGATAGCCTTGGCCCGGCGACGCCACTGACCCGCCTGGGCGCGGCGCTCTACCGACGCGGCGAGCGCTGGCATGGCCTCGCCGGGCTGCGCCGGTTCAAGGAGGCGTTCCGCCCGGACTGGCAGGGGCGCTACCTGGTGGCCGACGGGCCGCTGCACGCCCTCGCGGCCCTGCGCGCGACCCACCGGCTGGTGACGCGGCCGCTGCCCCCGATCACCCTGCGGCCCGAGGCCCTTCTCCCCCCGGCGACCGATGCGGCCTGGGACGCCGGTCGGACGGCAGCCCCCCCGCAGCGCAAGGCAGGCTGACCGCGGCGCAACGGTCCCGCCCGGGGATCCGACCCAGACGCCGGCACGCCATGCGACCGGGCTTCCCATAACGGGTCAGGGTCGCGGCGCGCGGTCGGGGCGGGGGCCGCCGCGTCGGCCCGCCCGTTAATCAGCCGCGCAGGCGGCTCGCCTTCTCGCCTTGCAGGCGCACGAACTGCTCGAAGGCGTCGGGCGGCAGCGCCGGGGCAAAGAGCATCCCCTGCAGCGCGTCGCAGCCCAGATCGTGGAGGATGCGCGCATGCGCCTCGGTCTCCACCCCCTCGGCGATCACGGCGATGCCGAGCGACTTGCCGATGTCGATGATCTGGGCCACCAGCTTGCGCGCCCGGGCCGAGTCGCAGATCGGCTGGGTGAAGTGGCGGTCGATCTTCAGCCGCTGCGGGCTGAGCTTCACGAGGCTGACGATCGAGGCGTGACCGGTCCCGAAATCGTCGATCTCGATGTCGATCCCCATCTCCTTGATGAAGTCGATGTTCCACTTCGCCACGTCCTCGGCATCGTCGAGGAAGATCGCCTCGACCAGCTCGAACGCGAGGCGCCCGGGCGGAATGTCGAGCCCGCTGAGATGTTCGATCAACCCCCAGTCGTTGAGCCTGCGCGCGGACACGTTGACCGAGACCCGCGGCACCGCAAGCCCGATGGCATCCCAGCGCCGCAGATCCTCGAGCGCACGGATCAGCACCGCACGGTCGATCCGGTCGATCATGCCCAGATCATCGGCGACGCCAAGAAACCGGTCGGGCATCTGGATCCCCTTTTGCGGGTGATGCCAGCGGACCAGCGCCTCGGCGCCCACCACCTCGAGCGTGCCGGCCCGGACCTGGGGCTGGTAATGGGGCAGGAACTCGTCCCGGTCGAGGCCGCTATGGATGTCGTCGGCGGTGCGCTTGCGCCATTGCAGCTCGGCCTGGATCGCGTCCGAGAAGAACTCGAACCTGCCCCGCCCCGCCGCCTTCGCGCGGTAGAGCGCGATGTCGGCGTTCACCAGGAGCGCCGCAGGGTCGATGACGGTGCCGATGGCGCAGGCGATGCCGATGCTGGCACCGACCCGGCAGGGCTGGCCCTGGAAGACCGCGGGTTCCTGCAGTGCCTTGATCAGCCGCTGCGCGATCGTGGAGAGGACCTTGGGGTCGCTCTCGAACGGGGCGAGCAGCACGAATTCGTCCCCGCCCACCCGGGCCACGAAATCCTGCGGCCGCCGGTTGGCGAGCAGGATGGCGGCGGCATGGGTCAGCACGAAATCGCCCGCGGCATGGCCCAGCGTGTCGTTGATCTGCTTGAAGCGGTCGAGGTCGATATGGAGAAGACCGATCCCGCCGCCGTCCTGCACGGTCTTTTGCGCCGCGCGGCGCAGGGTATCGTCGAGATAGCGCCGGTTGGGCAGGCCGGTCAGCGGATCGTGCAGCGCGGTATGCTCGATGTGCCGACGGGCCAGTTCGAGCTGTTCTGCCCGCGTCTCGGCCAGCACGCGCGCGCGCTCGAGCGCCGCGGTCTGCTCGATCCGCGCCGTGATGTCGCGCGCGGCGGAATAGAACGCCCCGTCCGAACGGACCGTCGACCATTCGATGTGCCGGTACGAGCCGTCCGCATTGCGGTAGCGGTTGACGAAATTGCGCAGGCTGTCGCCTTCGGCGAACCGCGCCGCGGCGGCGATCGTCGCGGGCACGTCCTCGGGGTGGACGAAGTCGATGTAGCGCCGCCCGACAAGCGCCGCGACGGGCATGCCCAGCACGCTCTCCCACGCATGGTTCACGCGGACGAACCGGCCCTCGGCATCCGAGATGCAGAGCAGGTCGAGCCCGACATCGAAGAATGTGGCGAGCTGGGTATGGGCGGCGCGCAGGGCATCCTCGGCCTCGCGCCGCGGGGTGATGTCCTGGAACGCCCCGTAGAGCCGCGGGCGATCGGGTTCGGAGCGGTCGCAGCGCCCGACGGCGCGCACCCAGCGGCGGTGGCCGCGCGCGGTGATGAAGGGCAGCTCCAGATCCCAGTCCGCCCCCGTCTCGACGCTCGCCTGGACCGCGGCCGCGACCACGGGGCGGGACTCCGGCGGGTAATAGGCCAGCGCCGTGTCGAGCGTGGGCGCCTCTTCCGCGCCGATCTGATGGATCGCGCGGGTCTGCGTGGACCAGGACAGCGCGTTCGTGGTCAGGTCGAGCTCCCACCCGCCGACACCGGACACCTCCGAGACCTGCTCGAAATGCCGGTTGGTCTTGGCCAGCGATGCCGAAAGCTCTGTCGCCTCGGCCGCGTGGGCACGCGCCTCGAGCAGGCGGGTTGCGATCAGGCCGATGTCGCGCAGACGCGCGACGATGTCGGCAGAGAAGCGGCAGGGTTCGGTCCCGATGGCGCAGAGCGCGCCATAGGCATGCCCCCCCGTCCCCACCAGCGGGATGCCGAGATAGCTGCGGATCCGCGGGGCGCCGAGCACCAGGGGGTTCTGCGCGAACCGCGGATCGCGTGCCGCATCCTCCACCGCCATCGGCTCGGGGCCGAGAATGGTATAGGCGCAGAACGCATCGTCTCGCGGGGTCTGCTTCAGATCGGTATTGTGGGCGGCCTTGGCCCATTGCCGGTCGCGATCGACGAGCGACAGAAGCGCCACTTCCAGCCCCGCCGCCTCGGCGGCCATCCGCACCAGAGCATCGAACGCCGCCTCCGGCGCCGTGTCGAGCACCCTGAGCGCATGGAGCGCCGCAAGGCGCCCCGTTTCGTCAGCCGGACTCGGAACTGGTGGCATGGCGCTCCCCCGAAACTCGCCGATGAATACCGCGCAGGGTTGTCGGAACCATTAACGGGGCGGCCAGGCCGGGTGGCATGCCCGCAGGGCACGCACCGGCGGGGCATCGCAACGCCACTCGGGCGCCCTGCGGGCTCCGGTCGCGCCAGGATCAGCGTGGCGGCGGCGACGGGATCGCGCCCCGAAATCGCCGCGCGGCGAGGGCGAGTCCGGCGATCGCTGCCATCAGCATCGGGGCTGCGGTCGGCAGCGGGATCGCGGCGAGGAACACGGTGACCTGCATCGTCCCCGCACCGTCGGGGGCCCCACCGGTCAGCCCCGACAGGACGAGCCGCACCTCTGGCGCGACGCGGCCGAGGCGTTCGCCATCCTCGATCAGAAAGACCAGGGTAGCCACGGACCCGGGCCCGACGACGCTGTCAAGCAGCGTGAAACTGCTCAGGACCAGGGTGGACGACACCGGCTCGAAGATGTTGAGAAAGACGAGGCCGGGATTTGCGCCCAGCGGGTCGAGGTCGAAGAGACCGCCCATCGTGATCTCGAACCCCTCGCCCTCCCCATCGAAAACGCTGCCGCCAGCGACAGCCTCGACCAGGTCGCCATCGACGACCGCGGCATAGGCAATCTCGCCCTCCAGCACCGAAACCGGCACGGCACGGGCGGGCACGGCAGAAAATGCGGCAAGCAGTCCGACTGTGGCGAGGAGACGCGAGGCTCGGGTCATGGTGATCGCTCCATTGATGGTCGGTCGCACGGTTCCGCCCAGGGCCGCCGGACGGAGGGGGATCGTCAGACCAGCAGCCCCAGGTCCGGGTTGGTGTAGGCGTCGGTGACGTCCGCGTCGGACAACGTCACGCCGGTCACGACGAGCGTGTCGCGGTCGGGCGTGTCGAGCGTGATCACGCTGCCAAGGCCGAGCTTGCGCAGCACGAACGTGGCGCCGCCCAGGTCGATCAGGTCCGTTCCATGCTCGAAATCGCGGATATAGGCCACGTCGCGCACGCCGTCGCCCGTGGTCAGACCGAAGACGAAGATATCCGCCTCCGCCTCGCCGAACACCTGCGTCGCGCGCGATCGGGCGACGAGGATTGCGTCCGCCCCCGAGGTCCCATCGATGCGCGGCTGATTCGGGCCGCCGACAATCAGGTTCGGACCCGGTGTCGCCGCGACCTCGACCGTCACCGTCGCATTGTCGGTCCCGCCGGCGCCGTCCGCCAGGACATAGGTGAAGCTGTCGGTCCCGACGAACCCGGCATCGGGCGTGTAGGTCAGCAGGCCGTCGAGCCCGACTGCGACCGCACCGCTGGCGCCGTCGGTGACCGCCTCCACCGACAGGGCGTCCCCATCGGCATCGCTGTCATTGGCCAGCACGTCGATCGTGACCGCCGTCGCGACGGCCGTCGCGGCCGCGTCGTCAACCGCAACCGGCGCATCGTTCCCCGGCGTGACCGACACGCGCACCGTCCCCGTCGCCTGACCGCCCCGACCGTCGCCGACGGTGTAGGTGAAGCTGTCCTGCCCGCCAAAGCCGGCGGCGGGGGTGTAGCGCAGCACGCCGCCACCCAGGTCCGTGACCGACCCGCCCGCAGGCGCACCGAGCGCCGTCACCGCCAGCGCGTCGCCATCGGGATCGGCGTCGTTGGCCAGGACCGCGATATCGACGGGCTGATCCTCGTCGGTCGATGCGGCGTCATCGACCGGTATGGGCGCGCGATTGCCCGGGCCACCGACGGTGATCGTGACGGTGGTCTCGGCCCCGTCCGCCGCACCGTCACCGGCGCGGTAGGTGAACGCGTCCTGCCCCGAGAACCCCACCATGGGTGCGTAGCCGAAGGCGCCATCGGGGTTGAGCGTCAGCACGCCGTTCGCAGGTCCGGCAACCAGCGTCGCCGCCAGCGCGTCGCCGTCCGGGTCCAGGTCGTTGGCCAGCACCCCTTGGGCGGCGGTCACAGCCAGGAGGGTGTCGAAGGTTGCGGCATAGGCGTCGGCGGCTGCCACAGGCACGTCGTTGATGCCGGTCAGGGTGATCACCACGCCGGCGACGGCCGAGACCGCCCCGCGGGCGTCGGTCGCCCGCACCTGCACCGTCACGTCGCGGACCTGTCCAGCACCGAGGTCCTGGAACGCGGGGCCCGGGGCGAAGGTCAGGGTGGTCCCGCTGATGCTGGCGGTCCCTTCCGTCGGGGGCAGGACGATGGCATAGGCCAGCGTCGCGCCGGTATCCTCCGCATCGGCGTCATCGCCGAGCGGCGCCAGGGCGACGATCACCCCCGGGCCATCCTCGACCGCGGCGGCCGTGGTGCCGACCAGCGTCGGCGCGTCGTTGACCCCGGTCAGCGTGACCTGCGCCGCCGCGGCCGTCGCGCCCGCGTTCAGGTCGGTCACGAGATAATCCACGACCAGCGTGATCTGCTGGCCCTCGTTGAGGGCCTGGCGCTCGGCCACCCCCGGGTCCACGGTCAGGGTCGCACCTTCGACCGAAAATCCCGCAGGAAGCGCCCCGATCCCGGTGACCGACAGAAGGTCACCCGCGTCCAAATCCGCCGCGTTGGCGAGCAGGGCGATGGTAACGGCGGCCGCATCCTCGACGCCGGTGCCGAAGACCGGGCCCGCCACGACGGGCAGGTCGTTGACGGCAGACACATCGATGGAGAGCAGCCCCTCGTCGGTATCGCCCGCCACGTTGGTCAGGGTATAGCCGATCTCCTCGAGCAGGGTGTCGGCGAAGAGGGGGTTCAGCGCCTGCGTCGCCTTGAGCGCATCCGGCCCGGGACCGCCCCCTGGGTCGTACGCGAACGATCCATCGGCAGCGAGGGTGAAGAGCGCGCCCGAGGCGAGCGCCAGCACCTCGCCCGCCGCAAATCTTTCGCCGCCGACGGTGAAGCTTTCGACCGACAGCAGCGGCGCGGTCAGCAGCGCGCCGCCGCCGATCTCCAGGTCGCCGACCTGGAATATCGGGTTGGCGGAAAGGACGTCGCCGTCGAGCGCCGTGTCCTCGTCGGTCGCAAGGCTGTCGTCGATGGCGTAGACACCGTCCTCCAGGATCACGTCACCGATGTCGAAATCGGCAAGGGCCAGCCCCTGCAGGGTGATCGAGCCGCCGGTGGTGAAACTCAGCAACGTGCCGCCCACGCCGTCGGACTGCGCGGTCAGGACGGCGAGGATCGCCGCGTCCTTCGGCAGCCGCCGCAGATCCACGCAGTCCAGACCGTCCGCAAAGTCAGTCACGTCGTCGTCGCCGTTATCCACCGTGGCGACGACCACGTCCGCGCCACCGCCTGTGATGATGACGTCGCCCCCACCGCCGCCCGCCAGCACGTTGGCGCCGCCCGATCCGGTCAGCGCGTCGTCACCCTCCGCCCCGGTCGCGCTCTCGAAGCCCGAGATCACGTCGCCCTGGGCCGCGCCGCCCGAGACGGTCTGCGTGGCAAGGTTGATGGTCACGCCCCCGGCATTCCCGGCGTAGGAGATCGTGTCCAAGCCCGTCGCGCCGCGCAGATCGTCGAGCGCGCCGCCGCCGATCGCGGTCTCGTTCGCGACGCCGCCGAAAAAGCTCGTCCGCGC
>JANNOT010000026.1:0-17572 GCA_031399375.1 Paraoceanicella sp. | reverse complement strand
GCGGTGATCGGCGTGCTCGCGACCGTGACGATCCTTGCCCCGGCGATGGGGTTCTCGGCCACCCTTGCCGTTTTCGCCGCGATCAACCTCGCCTGCGCTTTGGTCGCGCTCCTCCTGGCCGCGCGCGCCGTCCCGGCGCGGCTGCGGCGGGTGGAACGGCCATCCCCCCGGCTTCTCGCGACGCTCTTTGCCACCGGCCTTCTTGGCGTGGGCTACGAGGTCGCGGTAGTCCGCGCCCTGGGTCAGACGCTCGAGAACACCGTCTTCTCGTTCGCCGCCGCGCTTGCGGTCTATCTCGGCGGTGCCGCCATGGGTGCGGCCCTGCACCAGCGGCGCGCCCGGGCGCGCGAGACGCTGCTGGCCCAGACCGCCCTCGGCGCGCTCTGGGGCGCGGTGGCCGCGTGCGCTGCGGGGCCGGCCTATGCGGCGCTGCGCGGGCTTCTGGGGGACACCGCCGGACATGTCGCCGAACTTGCCATCGCGGTCGGCGTGTTCCTGCCCGTCAGCATCGCGATGGGCGCGCTCTTCGCGCATCTCGCGCAGGCGGCCCGCGGGGCGCTCGGCCTGGCCTTCGGGGCCAATACGCTGGGCGCGGCACTCGCCCCCGCCATTGTCGGGGTTCTTCTCATCCCCGCGCTCGGGGTCGTGGCGACCATGGTGACCCTCGGTGTCGCCTACCTCTCGCTCGCGGGCGGGTCCATCCCGCGCAGCGCCACGCGCCTCGGCCTCGGCATCGGGCTTGCCGCCGCGCTCCTGGCACTGATCGACACCCGTCTCGTCGATCTGCCCGAGGGCGAGCGGCTCCTGCGGCACCGCGAGGGGGTGGCGAGTGCCGCGAGCGTCAGCGTGGCACCCGACGGCACGCGTCGGCTGATCGTGGACGGGCGCTTCGTCATGGGGGGCGACGCGACCGAGGCTGTGGACCGGCTCCAGGGCCATCTGCCCCTTCTCCTTCACCCGGATCCTGCGCGCGCACTCTTTCTTGGCCTGGGCGCGGGGGCGAGCTTTGCCGCGGCCCGGCACCATCCCGACCTGGTCGCCGAGGCCGTGGAGCTGTCGCCCGAGGTCGTCGCGATGCTCGACGCATTCCCGGGTGCGGCGCTCGACATCGCGGGCGGGGGCGATGCGCTCCGGGTGCTGGCCGGGGATGCCCGGCGCTACGTGCGCGCGGCGGGGGAGGGTGCAGGTGCGGAGGCGGGGTATGACGTGATCGTGGCCGACCTGTTCCACCCGGCGCGCGACGGGGCCGCGTTTCTTTACACCGTCGAGCATTTCGCGGCCGTCCGGGCCCGGCTCGCCCCCGGCGGGCTCTTTGCGCAATGGCTGCCACTGCATCAGCTCGACCTGCCCACCCTGCGGATCATCATCCGCAGCTTTCTCGCGGTCTATCCCGGGGCCACCGCCCATCTGGCCAATGCCAATCTCGAAACCCCGCTGATCATGCTGGTCGGGCAGAGTATACCCCAGGCGCCGACGCTGGCCGGGCTGCTGGCGCGCGCGCGGGACGCTGCCCTGCGGGCCGAGCTCGCGCGGCTCGGCATCGACAGCCCCTTCGCCGTGATGGGCGGGTTTCTTGCCGGGCCGACGGCGCTCGCCGGGTTCGCCGGGCCCGGGCCGCTGAACACCGATGACGCACCGCGGGTGCTCTTTGACGCCCCGCGCAGCGTTTATGCGCCGCTCGGCCCGCCGCGCGAGCGTCTGCGCGCCGTGCTCGATGCGCTCGATGCGGCGCCGGGCGATGCGCTCGCCCTCACACCCACGGCACGGGACGGGGATTTTGCGACCCGGCTGGCCGCCTATTGGCGGGCGCGGGATGCGTTCATCTCGTTCGGCGCCACGGCCGATCTTTCGGGCGACCTTGCGGCCGATGCGACAGCGCTTGTCCCCACCCTGGTGACCATCGTGCGCGAAAGCCCCGATTACACCCCCGCGCAGCGCCCCCTGCTGGCCCTTGCCCGGTCGATCGCCCCCGAGGCGCCGGAGGCGGCGCTGGCGGTCCTCGACGCCCTCGCCGCCGCCGCGCCGCATGATACCGCGGGCGCAGAGCTGCGCGCCCGGATCACGGCCGACCGATGACGGGGGGCGGCGATGGCGCCATGCTCCAGCTTGCGGCCATTGTCGCGGCCCCGTTCCTGGGCAGCTTCGCGGGCCTGCTCGCCGATCGTCTGCCCCAGGGGCGGCCCGTCATCACCGACCGGTCGCGCTGCGACGGGTGCGGCGCGCCGCTCCTGCCCCGCGATCTGATGCCGGTCATATCCTGGCTCGCCCTTCGCGGGCAGAGCCGCTGCTGCGGCGTTGCGTTGCGCCCGTTCCTGCCCGGGGTGGAGCTGGCGGCGCTCGGCCTCGCCCTCTGGGCAGCGGCGGTGACGGGGGGCCGGGCAATCGCTGATCCGATGACGGTCGATCTCGCCGCGGGGGTGATCGCTGCCGCATCGAGCCTGCTGGGGGCGGCCCTGATTGCCCTCACCCTCATCGACATCCGCTGCCTGCGGCTGCCCGACGCGCTGACACTGCCGCTGGTCGCCGCGGGGATCGGGCTGTCCGCGGCCGGACTGACCGGACCGCTCGTCGCCCATGCCGCCGCGGCGGTGCTCGGCTACGCCATCGTCGCGGGCCTCGCCCATATCTGGCGGCGCCTGCGCGGGATCGAGGCGATCGGCCTGGGGGACGCGAAGCTTCTCGCGGCGGCGGGGGCCTGGGTCGGGCCAGACGGCCTCGCCTCGACCATGATCTGGGCCTGCGGGATCGGCATAGCGTGGTTCACGGTCCGCGCTGTCACCGCGGGACCCGTCGGCTTGCGCGGTGCAGCGCCCCTCGGGCCGGGGCTCGCCGCAGGGCTCTGGCTCACCTGGCTCCACGGTCCGCTTCTGATCGGGGCCGCGCCATAAAACTGTCGCCAGATCTTCGTACCGTAACGGCCAGATAATGAGGAGCGCGCCGTGACCGCGGCCCCAGCCAACACCCAGGCCCCGGCCACGACCCGGGCGTCCGTCGCCACGCCTTCCGCCCCGCATGGCGAGGATGATTTCGAGACGCGCCTCGGCGCGGTCCTGGCTACCCTCGGGCTCGGTGATCCGCACGGTCTGCGCCGGGCAGCCCGGGTGGCGCAGGAGACAGGCGAGCGGCTCGACCGCGTGCTGACCCGCCTTGCGCTGGTGGGCGAGCGCGACATGGCCCAGGCCCTCGCCACCCTGACCGGCCTGCCCCTGCTCGCTCCGGATGCGCTGACCGAGGACCCCGCGCTCTTCCTGGCCCTCGGGCCGAAATTTGCGGCGAGCGCCCGGGCGATACCGCTCAGCGGCCCAGCCGAGGGGCCGGTGCATCTTGCGCTCGCCGACCCGCTTGATACCGCCGTCGCGGCACTTGCCGCGCTGAAGTTCGGGCGCCCCGTCGCCCCCTGCGTCGCGGCACCGGTCGATGTGGAGAACGCGCTCCAGCGCCTCGCCCGCGCAGAGCCTGCGCACGAGGCGGACATCGCGTCTGGCGACGACGATACGGCCGCAGACATCGCGCGGCTGAAGGACATGGCGTCCGAGGCCCCCGTGATCCGGCTTGTGAACCTGATGATCCGCAGGGCGGCAGAGCTGCGCGCCTCCGACATCCATCTGGAGCCGTTCGAGCGGCATCTGCGCCTGCGCTACCGCATCGACGGGGCGCTGCGCGAGATGGAGGCGCCACCGACCGCGCTTCGCGCCGCCATCGTCTCGCGCATCAAGATCATGGCGCGGCTCAACATCGCCGAAAGCAGGCTGCCCCAGGACGGGCGCATCAAGATCACCGTCCTGGGGCGTGCGCTCGACCTGCGCGTCGCGACCACCCCGACCCTGCATGGCGAGGGGGTGGTGATGCGCCTGCTCGATCCCAGCGGGATCGTGCTCGACTATGACGGGCTCGGGATCGACGCCGTCGCGCAGGCGGCACTGATCCCGCTGACCCTGCGTCCGAACGGCATCCTGCTCGTCACCGGCCCGACGGGCAGCGGCAAGACGACGACACTCTATGCCACGGTGACGCGGCTGAACGCGCCCGAGCGCAAGGTGATCACGGTCGAGGACCCGATCGAATACCAGCTCGACGGGATCAACCAGATCCAGGTCAAGCCCCAGATCGGACTAGGCTTCGCCGAGGCGCTGCGCTCGATCCTGCGCCAGGATCCCGATGTCATCATGATCGGCGAGATCCGCGACCTCGAGACGGCACGCATCGCCGTCCAGGCGGCGCTGACCGGGCATCTCGTGCTCGCCACGCTTCACACCAACAGCGCCGCCGCCGCCATCAGCCGCCTGCGCGACATGGGCATCGCGGAATACCTGATCGCGGCAACCTTGGTCGGGGCCGTGGCCCAGCGGCTCGTCCGGCGCCTGTGCCCGGCCTGCGCGCGACCCGATGCGGGCGGTGCGTCCCTGGCCCGCCAGCTGGACCCCGGCGCGCCCGCGGCGCGGTATTGCATGCCCACGGGCTGCGAGGCCTGCGCGGGCATCGGCTATCGCGGCCGTACGGGCGTGATCGAGGTGCTGGCCATCGACGATACCACCCGCCACCTGATCCTGTCCCAGGGCGACGAGCGGGCGGTCGAACAGGCCGCGGTCGCGGCCGGGATGCGCAGCCTGCGCGCCCATGGCCTGGCCAAGGCCGCGGCGGGCGAGACCTCGCTGGCCGAGGTCGCCCGCGTCGCCGCGGGTCTCTGACCCGTCGCGTCGCGATCCCGTGCCCCGGTTCCGCTACCGCGCCATCGACCCCCTGGGTGCCACCGTGTCGGGCGCGCTCGAGGCGCCCGACGGCAGCGCCGCCGTCGACAGCCTGCGCGGGCGCGGCCTGCTGCCCGTCGCCGTGAAGCCCGGCGGGGCCGGGTCGCGGCTCTGGTCGGTCCTGAGCACCGACATCACCCCTCGCGACGCCCTGCGCGATCGCGACCGTGTCGCCTTTACCCGCGCACTCGCCACCCTGATCGGGGCGGGGCTGCCACTTGACCGCGCGCTGGAGATCTTGCGCGATCTCGGCGACCGGCGGGCCGGGCGTGCCGTCGCGGCCCGACTGCTCGACGCGGTCCGGGGGGGCTCCGGTCTCGCCGCGGCCATGGACGGGGACGCCGCGGCCTTCCCCCCGCTCTACCGCGGCATGGTCCGGGCGGGCGAGGCGGGGGCGATGCTCGATGCGACCCTCGGCCGGCTCGCGGATGCGGAGGAGGGGGCCGCCGCACGCCGCGGTGCCCTGCGCGCCGCCATGATTTATCCCGCCTTCCTGCTCGTCTCGGCCATGGGCTCGGTCGCGGTCCTGCTGATCTATGTCGTCCCCGCCTTCGAGCCGCTGCTGGCCGAAGCGGGGGTGGAACCGCCGGTCAGCACCCGGATCGTGATCGCCGCGGGGCGCACGGTGGCGGATGGCTGGCCCGCGATGCTCGCCGCAGCGGGCACCCTCTGGGTGGCCTGGCGGGTCGCGCGCCTGCGCCCTGCGGTCCGGCTGGCCGCGGCGCGGACCGTGCTCCGGCTTCCCCTGATCGGCGCGATCGCGGCCAAGCTGGAAACCGCGCGGCTCGTGCGGATGCTGGGCGAGCTTCTGACCAGCGGCGTCGCGCTGCCTGCCGCGCTTCGGCTGGCGCGGGCGGCGACGGGCGACGCGGCCTTTCGCGCCGAGCTCGACCGGGTGACCCCCGAGGTGGAGGCGGGGCGCGGCCTCGCCCGCCCGCTGGCCGAGGGGGCCGTCGCCGCCCCCCTCGCACTCCAGCTCATCCGTGTGGGCGAGGAAAGCGGGCGCCTCGCCCCCATGCTGCTGAAGGCGGGCGAAATCCTCGATGCCGAGGCACAGGGCCAGATCGACCGGCTGCTCGCCATCCTGACCCCCACCCTGACCCTTGTGATGGGCGGGCTGATCGCGCTCATCGTCTCCTCGATCCTCTTCGCGCTGTTCAGCATCAACGAACTCGCGCTCTAGCGCCGTCCCTCCGACCGAAAGTCCCCCGCCCATGCCCGCCCCGACCCGCCGACCCCAAACGCCCCCAGGGAACCCCACCGGGACCCCGCCCCGCCCGGATGCGGGGTTCACCCTGCTCGAACTCCTCGTGGTGCTCACGATCCTGGTGCTGCTCACGGTGTCGGTGGGCACGGTGGCGCTGAATTATCTCGGCGGGGCGCGGGCGGACGCGGCGCTGCTCCAGCGCGGGCAGATCGAGGCGGGGCTCGACCTCTTCCGCCTCGATGTCGGCCGCTACCCCACGACGCAGGAGGGGCTCGGGGCGCTCATCACCCGCCCGTCGGACGGCACCCGCTGGAACGGCCCCTATCTGCGCAACGCCGAGGCGCTGGCCGATCCCTGGGGCGCCCCGTTCCGCTACGCCGCCCCGGGCGAGGGCGCGCCCTTCGATCTCTACTCGCTCGGCGCCGACGGGGTGGAGGGGGGCGAGGACGAGAATGCCGATATCGGACGGTGACCGCGGGTTCACGCTGCTCGAGACGCTGGTGGCGCTGACCATCGCGCTTGTGCTGCTCGCGGCGACCCCGCGGCTCTTCGCGCCCGGTGCGGGCGCGCTGGAGACGGCCGCCGGGATCGTCACGGCCGAGCTCCGCCGCGCGCGCACCGACGCCCTGGTATCCGGCGCGGTCCGGGCGGTCCGCTTCGATCTCGACCCGCCCGCGGTCCGGGGCCCCGACGGCCCGCCCGTCCCGCTGCCCGGGGGTGTCGCCCTCCGCCTGACGACCGCCGCCGAGGCGAGTGATGCGGGCGGAACCCAGGGCATCGTGTTTTTTGAGGACGGAAGCTCGACCGGCGGTACCGTGGCCTTGCGCCGGGACGGGGCGGAGACGGTTCTGACGGTCCGCTGGCTCACCGGTGCGGTCCAGCGCGACACCGGGCCCGCCACGCCCAGCCGTACCGGCGACCCGGTCGCGGGCGGCCCCCGCGATGACTGAGCGCGGGTTCACGCTCCTGGAGACGATCGTCGCCTTCGCGGCGCTCGCCGTCATTCTCGGCGCCGTCTACGGGGGGCTTGCGGCCGGGACCCGGTCGGCCAGGGCGGCGGGGGATTATCTGGAGGCGCTTGCCCGCGCCGAGACCGCGATTGCCCGCGCCGGGGTCACGCACCCCCTGGTCGCCGGCACGCGGGAGCGTCGCGACGGGCGCTGGACCGAGCGGGTGGCGATCACCCGCGACCCGGCGACCGCCGACGCGGCGCGGGTGGGCCTCGCGCTCTACCGCGTGTCGGCCGACATCACCTGGCAGGATGGCGCGGCCACCCGGCGGGTCGCGCTCGCCACGCTGAAGCCCGGTCCCGCGCCATGAGGGGGACCGGCGGCTTCACCCTGATCGAGCTCCTCGTCTCCGCCGCCATTCTGGGGCTGATCCTGACGCTTGGCGCCGGGGGCCTGCGCTTCGGCGCCCGCGTGTGGGAGGTCTCGGCGAGCCAGGGCACCGCCGAGACCGAGACCCGCGCACTGCGCCGCTTCCTGCGCGCGGTGCTGGCCGAGGCGCAGCCGCTGCGCCCGCGATCGGGCACCCGCACGCCGCCCGTGCTCTTTGACGGCCGCCCCACGACGCTGCGCATCGTGGCCCCGTTGCCCGCCCGGCTCGCCCCGCCCGGACCCCAGCTCATCGACCTTACGGTCGAACCGCGGGGCGGCGCGCTCGCCCTGGTGATGCGCTGGACCCCCATCGGGGTGGCGCCACCCGCGGCCCCGGGCGGCGGCGTGGCTGAGGAGGTGCTGGCCGGGGGGCTGCGAAGCGCCGCGTTCCGCTATGGCGGACCGGGGGGGATGCGGGACACATGGCAGGACGCCCCCGCCCTGCCTGCGCTGGTCGAGATCGATCTCGCCTTCGCCCCCGAAGGCGGAGCCGCCTGGCCCACGCTCGCAGCCCCGCTCCGCCTTGCGCGGGGCGCGCCGTGACCCCGGGCGACGCCTGGCGCTGGTGGACCGGGGCGCTCGCCACGCTGATCCCCCCGAGGCTGCGCACCGCGCTGGCGCCCGAGGCGACGACCCTGGTGGCCAGCCGCCACGGCGACGGGGTCGCGCTGACGCTGCGCGGGCCCGGTCGGGTCCGGGCGATGGGGACGCTCGGCGCGCCCGGCCAGGTCCGGTGGACTCGCCACCGCGTCGCACTTGCGATCCCGGCCGCCGAGGTTCTCACCCGGCGGGTGGACCTGCCGCTGGCGGCCGAGCGCGACCTCTACGCCGTCATGGCGTTCGAGATGGACCGCCTGACCCCCTTTGCCCTCGAGGACGTCGCCTTCGCCGCCGAGACCGTCGCCCGCCGCCCCTCGCAGGGCCGCATCGACGTTGCCCTGACCTTCGCCCCGCTCGGCCCCCACCGCGAGGTCCTGGCAGCGCTCGCCGCCGCGGGCCTGCCGGTGGACTGGCTCGAGACGGCGGGGGGGGACGGGCCGGCGCTGCGGTTGCGCCTTCCCGGCGCCGCGCCACGCCGGCATCGCGGCGTGCTGCCGCGGCTCGCGGTCGCGGGGGCCCTGGTCGGTGCGGCCCTGCTCGTGACATGGGCCGTACTCGCCCAGATGCAGCTCGCGCGCACCGCGGCGGTCCTGCGGGCCGAGGCGACCGCGCTCCGGCAGGCGGCCCTCGCGGCGCAGGTGGCAGAGGAGGATTCCGTGGGCGCCGACGCCGCGGCGCATGCGCTCGCCCTCAAGCAGGCCCGGCCCATGGCCGTCGCGATCCTGGGTGCCGTCGCCGATGCCCTGCCCGATGACGCGTTCCTGACCAGCGCCCGGCTCGGCGCGGACGACCTGGAGCTATCGGGCTATGCGGCCGATGCGGCGGGCCTCCTGCCCCGGTTTGCCGCCGCCGCGGGGTTCGACGCACCCCGCTTCGCCGCCCCGATCACCCGCGACCCAGGGGCCACGCGCGAACGCTTCGTGCTCGTCGTCCGCATTGCGCCCGGGGACGGGATCGGGGTGGGGGAGATCGCCGAATGACCCGGCCGCCCCGCCCCGTCCATGCGGCGGCTGCGCTCGCCCTGCTGGCGCTGCCGCTCGTCCTCGTCTGGCTCGGGGCCGTGGCGCCCTATCTGGACCGGCGCGCGGTCCTGCTCGACGACATCGCAGCTGCCCGGGCGCAGATCGCACGCTTCGGGGCGGGGCGCACCGACCCCCGGCCATCCGGGCCACGCCTGACGGCCCCCGATGCCCTGCTCGCGGCCCCGGCGCCTGCCCTGGCTGCGGCCACGCTGCAGGCGCTGGTGGACACCGCACTCGAGACCGCGGGGGGCACGCGGAGCGCGGCCCAGCTGATCGACCCGCGGGCCGAGGACGGGGTGATGCGGGTGTCGGTCACGGTCGACGCGCTTTTCGACCCCCCGGCCCTCACCCGGTTCCTGACGGAGATCGAGACGACGACGCCGTTCCTCTTTGTCGACCTGCTCGAGATCCGCAGGGTCGATCCCGCCCCCGAACCGACGCTGTCGCCCGCCCCGGGCGAGCCTGCGGACGAGACGCTCGCGGTCCGGATCACCGTTTCGGCCATTACCGACATGGCGCAGGATTTGTGACGGTTCTGTCGCAGAACTGGAATAGCCCGGGCATGCGGCGAGTCGCTGCGGTTCGCAGGGGGTGCCGAACCGGAACGCCGACACGCGAACCCACGGAGCACGGCCCATGTGGCGTCTGATCCTTCTGAACGCCGCGATCTGGTCGGGCGTCGCCGTGGCGGCGGAGCGGACCTGGTCCGCGGCCACGGCCCCCGAGCCCGCGCCCGGGGCTATCGCCGTGCTGCGGGTTGAGGATGGCGGGGCATCGATCTATCTGCCCGCACCGCCGACCGCGTCGCTGCGTACAGCACTCGACGATCGCCCGCCGTTCTCGCCGCTGCGGCGGCCCTACGCCCCGATCTCCGCCGCGGCGGACACACCGCCCCCGGTCCTGACGCTGGTGGGGGTCATGGGCATGGGCGAGGCGCGGATCGCGCTGGTCCGCGATGCGGTCGGTGCCATCCACCGCCTCGCGCCGGGCGCCGCGGTCGATGGGTGGGCGGTACGCCGGGTCGCCCCGCGGCAGCTGACCCTGACGCGCGCGGGCCAGGATGCGGTGGTGCAGCTTGGCGTCGTGGCGCCCGCGGCGGATGAGGCGTCCGCGGCCTTTGTCCCCGACGCGGGTCCCGGTCCCGCTCAGCCACCGCGCACCGGGCGCATGGCACCGCTCGGCGCACCGATCGGCAACCCGCCGAGCGACGAGTTCACCGGGCATGACTGACATCGCCCGCGCCGTCCGGGCTGGCCGTCTGCGCTGGCTTGCCCCCCTCGCCCTCGCCGTCGCCACGGGATGCACCGAGCTCGAGCCCGGGGGCGACCCGTTCGCGCAGCTTCGCGCCGATGCCGCGGCCCCCCGCCCGGACGTGCTCCCCGGCGCGATCCCCGGACCGGCGGGGCCGATCAGCGGACCGGCGGGTCCCCGGCCTGTCGAGGGGTTTGTCCGCCGCGGCCGCCCCGCGGTCCTGACGCCCGACGGTGGCGACGGCCCTGCCCCGGTGACCGAGGGGGAATTCACGCTGAACTTCGACAACGCGGACCTGCGCGAGGTGGTGCGCGTGATGCTCGAGGACGGGCTCCGCGCAAACTACATCATCGATCCGGAAGTGACGGGGACCGTCACGATGCGCACCAACAGACCCCTGACACGCGACGAGCTTCTGCCGACGCTCGAGGAGATCCTGCGCCTGAACGACGCCGCGGTGATCGACCAGGGCGGCGTGCTCAGCGTGCTTCCGCGCCAGGCCGCCGGGCTTGCCGCCCCGCTCATCACCTCGCGCACCGCGGCCGCACGCGGGCTGACCGTCAGCGTCACGCCCCTGCGCTACGTCCGGGTGGAGGATTTGCGCGCGGTGCTCGACAGCTTTGCCCCCGTGGCGGGCACGATCACCTACGACCCCCGGCGCAACCTCGTCTTTTCGATCGGCACGGCGGCCGAACAGCAATCCATCGCCGATGTGATCGCCCTGCTCGACGTCGATGCGATGGCCGGGCGGTCGTTCGCGCTCCAGCCCCTGCGCAACGCCGGACCCGAAAGCGTGGCCGAGGAGATGACCGAGATCTTCCGCACCGATGGCGAGGGGACCGGGGGGGTGCGGTTCCTGCCCATAGAGCGGATGAACGCCGTGCTCGTGATTGCCGAGACGTCGCGCCTGCTCGACGAGGCCGTGCCGCTTCTGCGCGGGCTCGACCAGGGCGGGATCGACCAGGAACAGCTCTATGTCTACGCGGTCGAGAATCGCAGCGCGGTCGAGGTCGCCCGGGTTCTGGGCGACATCTTCGGCGTCCCCGTCGCGGCCGCGGACCGGGCCGACACGGGACTGGCCCCGGGCCTGTCGTCCCAGACCGGGTTCAGTTCGGGCACCACGACGGGTGGTGTCGACACGGTCGGCACCGGAACCGCGGTCGACGCGCTTGATGCCGCCCGCGCCGCCGACGTGATCCCTGCCCCAGAAGAAAGCGGGTCGGGCTTCGCCCCCGAGATAGCGGCCGCGTCCGGCGACGTGAGCCGGATCGCCGCGGACGAGGCGAGCAACACCATCGTCGCGGTCGCGACCCAGGACGGTGCCCGCCGGGTGCAATCGGCGCTTCGGCGGCTCGACGTCCAGCCGCTTCAGGTCATGCTCGAGGCGACGCTGGCCGAAGTCGTGCTGAACGATCAGCTCGAATTCGGCGTGCGCTGGTTCTTTGAGAGCGGCAATTTCGGCGGCACGTTCTCCGATGTCTCGTCGGGGGCCGTGGGCGCGGTCTTCCCCGGGCTGACCGCAGTCTTCGAGACAGCCGATATCCGCGTCGCGCTGAGCGCGCTCGATGCGATCACCGATGTGCGCCTGCTCTCCTCGCCCACCCTGATGGTGCTCGACAATCAGACGGCACGGCTTCAGGTCGGCGACCAGGTGCCGGTCCAGACCCGCAGTTCGACCAGCGTGGACAATCCCGATGCGCCGATCGTCAGCGAGACGGAATACCGCGACACCGGGGTGATCCTGACCATCAAGCCGCGGGTGAGCGAGAGCGGGCTGGTGCTCCTCGACATCCGGCAGGAGGTCAGCGACGTCGTCCAGACCGCCGATGCGGTCAACCCCACCTTCTCCCAGCGCGTGGTGCAGAGCACGGTCTCGGCCGGCAGCGGAGAGACGGTGGCGATCGGCGGGCTGATCCGCGAAAGCACGAGCCGCAACCGCACGGGCATCCCGGTCCTGTCCAGCGTGCCGGTGGTCGGCGCGCTCTTCGGTGCCACGGAACTGGGGGGCGAGCGCACCGAGCTGATCGTCCTGATCACGCCCACGGTCGTGCGCGACCAGGGCGGCGCGCGGGCGGCGACCGACGAGCTGCGCCAGAAGCTCTCGGGGATCTATGCCCCGCGGGTGCAGGGCGATCCCCTGACCGGACCACGACGGCGGTCGATCGCCAACGTCCTGTCGGACGATACCCCCTAGGGCGCCGGGGGAACGGCGCGCCAGCCCAGGATGGTCACCACCGGCGTCGCGCGCGGATCGATCGCGACCAGGGCTTCGATCGCGGCCCGCGCCGCCCCCGGCCCGTCGGCCTCGGCAATCACGCGGAACACCTCGGCCTCGTCCGCGCCATGGACGGTCAGCAGCGGCGCAAGGCGCGCCCAGACCGCGCGGGGAACGAGCGGCGCCGCGCCCCCGACATCGTCGAAGGCCCGCGCATCGAGCCGCCAGGCGATCCCTGCGGCGGCAAGCCGTGCGCGCGCCGCCAGCACGCCCGCCGCGAACGCATCGGGGTCCGGCGCACCGGCCATAGCCGCCGTGCCGCGCAGGGCATCGGGATCGGCAGCGTTCAGATCGACCCGGCCCCGTTCGCTGTCCACCCGCCACCGCACCTCCACCCCATCGACGGCCGGGGCCCTGGCCCCTGCGACGGGCACCCCGCGCGCACCAGCCGCGAGGGCATAGGCTGCGCGCCACACTCCGGCCTCGGCGGCCGCGCTCGCCGCGGCGGCGTCGATGGCAGCGCGCGCGACCGCAACCGTCACCCGCGTCTCGCGCGACGCACCCGCCGCGACGAGCGCGAGCACGAGCGACAGCGCGACCGCAGCGACCAGCGCAAACCCCCGTTCCCGATCCATGCGCGCCCCTCTCCTTGCCGGAAGTCTAGCAGGACGATGCGCGCCGGGCCCACCCTGCCGGGCGCTGTCGCAAATTCTTCGTGGAGCGGGGCTAGGAAGCCCGCCTGTGCAATCGTCCAGGAGGTCCGGCCTTGCCCCAGGTCGTGGGTCTGTTTCCAACCCCCGTCATGAAGGTCGAGGGCCTGGTGCCCGAGCCCGTGCGCATGGCCGTGATCGCAGACGCCCGCAAGGCCGAGATCCGCACGAACACCCGGACCGAAAAGCTGTCCCACACCGCGATGATGCGCCCAGAGGACAGCCCCGCCTTCGCCACCATCGCCGAACGCCTCGCACCCCATCTGAGCGAATTTGGCGCCCTGCTTCTCGGCGAGCGGTTGCGCTGGATCGTCAAGGAGATGTGGGTGAACCTCCTCCAGACCGGGGGGCACCAGGCGATGCACAACCACGCCAACAGCTTCGTCTCGGTGGTGATCTACCTGACCGAGACGGCGAACGCCGCCCGGACCCAGTTCTATCGCCCGCTCGGCGGAGCCGATTTCGCGTTCGCCAACGAGAATGCAGCCACCCAGATCACGCCGTTCAACGCCCGCAAATGGGCCGCGCCCGAGATGGCGCCAGGCGATGCGCTGTTCTTTCCCAGCTATCTCCTGCACGAGGTTCCGGAAAACCCGGCGGGCGAGCGGGTGACAATTGCGCTGAACGCCCTGCCCGAGCGGGTAGACAGCTGGGGCTACGCCGTCCGCTTCGGCTGACCCGCCTCAGTAGAGCCCACCGGACCCGAGGCCGAGCTGGCTGTTGGACGGCGGCGGCGGTGGGGCGGGCGTCCCGCCACCGGGCGTCAGCGCCTCGCTGTCCTGATCGGTCAGGAACGGCAGGTCGTTGCCGAAACTGAAGCTGTCATCCCCGATGATCATGCCCGCCGCGGCATAGACCGCGGGCTCCTCGCCCAGCCGGAAAAGCTCCGTGACCACCCCGGCCCCGGTGGCATCGTCGGGCAGGCGCACGCCAGAGGCGGCGTCCATCCGCACGCTCACCGTCCCCTCGGGCGCCGGGAAATCGATCACCGGGCGCCCGCGCATCGCCTCGGCGAAGAAATCCTTCGCCACGGGTGCGCACAGCCCGCCGCCCGACGCCCCACGGCCGAGCGGGCGGGGCGTGTCATAGCCCATGAAGCAGCCCGCGACCATGTCGGGCGTGTAGCCGATGAACCACACGTCCTTGCTGTCGTTGGTGGTTCCGGTTTTTCCGGCGAGGTTGAGGCCGAGCGAGGCCAGGCTCGTCGCGGTCCCGCGGGTGACCACGCCCTTCATCATCGAGGTGAGCTGGTAGGCGGTGACCTCGTCCATCACCCGCTCCGCCTCGTTGAACACCCAGGGCTCGACCTCGCCGCCATAGGACGCGACCTGGCAGCCATCGCAGATGCGCTGGTCGTGGCGGTAGATCGTGCGCCCGCGGCGGTCCTGCAGCCGGTCGATCAGCGTGGGCTCTACCCGAAGCCCGCCATTGGCAAACATCCCGTAGGCCGCGACCATCTTCCAGAGCGTCGTCTCGCCCGCGCCGAGCGCGTAGGACAGGTGCTGGGGCATGTCGTCATAGACCCCGAAGCGTTCGGCATAGGCCGCGACCGTCTCCATCCCGATATCCTGGGCGATGCGCACGGTCATCAGGTTGCGCGATTTCTCGATGCCCACCCGCATGGGCGACGGGCCGTAGAACTGGCGGCTCGCGTTCTGGGGTGTCCAGAGGCCCGCGCCCGTCTCGACCACCACGGGCGCGTCGAGCACGATGGTCGCGGGCGAATACCCCCGGTCAAGCGCTGCGGCATAGACGAACGGCTTGAACGCCGATCCGGGCTGGCGCGTCGCCTGGGTCGCGCGGTTGAACACGCTTGCCTGGTACGAAAATCCGCCGACCAGTGCGAGCACGCGCCCCGTGGCGGGATCCATCGCCATGAACCCGCCCTGCAGCTCGGGGATCTGGCGCAGCGACCAGTTCTGGAACGTCCCATCCTCGTCCATGATCGCCCGGACCAGGACCACGTCGCCCAAGGCCCAGAGGTCCGCCGGACGTCGCTTGCCGGTCCAGGCCGCATCCTTGACGGTCAGGAAATGCCCATCGGCATCCTCGGGCACGCCCTCGATCCCCACGCGCGCGGCGTTCTGGCCCAGCTCCAGCACCACGGCCGCGTGCCAGCCGGGGATGTCGCGCGGCACCCGGGCCGCAGCGAGGGCGTCGCGCCACGTGGCCTCGTCCACCAGCGCCGTCGCGGGCAGCGTGGTCACCGGCCCGCGCCACGTGCCCCCCTCGCGGTCCCACGCCTCGAGCCGCAGGCGCAGCGCGGCCTCGGCGAGCGCCTGGAGATCGGGGTCGATGGTCGCGCGGATGGTCAGCCCGCCGCCGAACAGCTTGTCCTCGCCCAGCCTGGCCGAGAGCTGGCGGCGGATCTCCTCGGTGAAGTATCCCCGCGGTGGCAGCCCGCCGCGGGCGGACGCGAAATCTCCGTGCTGGACGGTGCGCAGGGGCCGAATCCTCTCCGCCTCGGCCACCGCATCGGTCAGGTAGCCGTTCTGAACCATCTCGCGCAGCACGTAGTCGCGCCGTTCCACGGCACGGTCATAGGCGCGCACGGGGTGAAGCTCGGACGGCGCCTTGGGCAGGGCGGCCAGATAGGCCGCCTCGCCCGGCGTCAGTTCCTCGAGCGTCTTGTTGAAATAGGCCTGGGCGGCGGCGGTCACGCCATAGGCGTTCTGGCCAAGAAAAATCTCGTTGAGGTAAAGTTCCAGGATCTGGCCCTTGCTCAGGGTGTGCTCCAGCCGGACCGCGAGGATGATTTCCTTGATCTTGCGGTCCGACGAGCGCTCGCCCGACAGAAGGAAGTTCTTCATCACCTGCTGGGTGATGGTGGACGCGCCGCGCAGCCGGTCGCCCAGGGCCGCGTCGTAGATCGCCTTGCCGATGCCGAGCATGTCGAACCCGGCATGGCGATAGAAATTCTTGTCCTCCGCACTGATGAACGCCTGTTTCACCAGATCGGGGATTTCGTCATGGGGAGTGAAGATCCGCCGCTCGCGCGCGAACTCGTCCATCAGTGCGCCCTCGCCGGAATAGACGCGGCTGAGGGTCGCAGGCTCGTAGGCCGCGAGGGTGGAGGTGTCGGGCAGCCCGCGCCCGTACATCCACACCACCCCCGCCACGGCCGCGATGCCGAGCACGAGGCCGATGGAAGCCCAGGCAAAGACGAAGCCGAAAAAGCGAAGCGGTATCCTGAGCATCCCTGACCTTTCGGTGAACGGGCGCACCATAGCGTCCTTCGCGGGGAGGTGGGACCCCTTTCTCCCCACCCGGCGCGTCACGCATCCGTTACTGGCGGATGCGCAGCCGCGCCGCCCGGTCGGCCTCGCCCCAGTTGTCGAGGGCGGCGAGGATGTCCTCGGCAACGACCCGGTGCCAGTCGGGCGAGACCATGCGCGCCCGGTCGGCCGCGTTCGAGAGGAACCCGAGCTCGATGAGGAGCGAGGGGATGTCGGGCGCCTTCAGCACCCTGAACCCCGCCTCGCGGTGGGGGTTCGAGCGGATCAGGCTCGCCCGGTCGCCCATGCGGGCGAGCAGGACACCGGCGAGCTGGCGCGACCGGGCATTCGTCTCGCGCTGCGCGATGTCCACGAGCACGCGGGTGACCTCGCTCGCCTCGCCCTCCAGGTCGAGCCCAGCGAACACGTCCGCCCGGTTCTCGAGATCGGCCAGCCGCGCGGCGGCGGCATCGCTTGCCGCGGCCGACAGCGAATAGATCGAGACACCGGTCGCGTCGCCCTCGGTCACGGTGTTGACGTGCAGGGACAGGAACGCCTCCGCCCCGGTGGCCTGGGCCACGCCCACCCGGGCCCGCAGCGGCACGAACGTGTCGTCGCTGCGCGTGAGGTGGACCCGGTAGCGGCCCGACGCCGCGAGCACACCAGCGACCGCGCGGGCGACGTCGATCACGATCGCCTTCTCGCTCAACCCCTCGCGGACCGCGCCTGGGTCCACGCCGCCATGGCCGGGGTCGATCACCACGACCATGGGTTCGCCCGCGGCCCGGATCCGACGCGCCAGCGGGGGAGCGAGCGCAGTTCCCGCCGGCTCCATCCCCGGCTCCACCTTGCGCACCGCCCCGGGCTGCGCGCCCCAGAGCGCTGCCGGGGGCGGCCCGGCCGCTGCGCGGAACGCGTCCGCATCGGTCGGGCCGAGGCGCAGGCGCAGCCGCGCCTCCGGTCCGGGGTCGTAGGCGACAGCCACGATCCGCTGGGGGGCGGCGAGGTCGAGGACGATGCGCGACCATCCGGGCGTGAAAAGACCGTAACGGATCGCCGCCACCTGCCCCGCGGGCGCGGGTCCCGCCCCGCCGATCCCGCCGAGGTCCACGCCGCTGATATCGAGGACGATCCGCGCGGGGTCCGCGAGCGTGAATGCCCGGAAGGGCCGCTTTGCCGCGATCTCGAGCGTCAGGCTCTCGCCGTCAAAGGCGAGCGTCCGCGC
>JANNOT010000021.1:0-13607 GCA_031399375.1 Paraoceanicella sp. | reverse complement strand
GCACCAGCGCCCGGCATACTCGATCGTCTCTACCGCCGCGGCCGGTAGCGGCAGGACGGGGGCGGCGAGCCAGTTCACCCGGACGGGATGGGCGCCCGTGTTGGTCAGCCGGGCGCAGAGGCGCACCATGCCCCAGGGATCCGCCTCGACCGTCAGGGCATAGCGGAGGCTGTCGCAGTCCCCCTCCCACCCGAAACGGGTGGCGTCCGCGGCGCCTGTGCCGCGGAAATGGGGGTGGAGCGTCCGCCCCTCGGCATGGGCGACCAGCCCGGGATGCCCGGCCCAGCCCGTTGCGGGTTCCGGGCAGACCGACAGGGGCGGCACAACGTCGAGCTCGCCGCCCGAGGTCCCGCGTTGCCCCGCCCGGGCGAGCGCCGCCAGGTCCTCGCCCGCGGGCAGGGCCGGGCCCCAGTAGACGAGCGCGGGCAGCCCGTCGCCCTCTGCGCCGAAGACCAGCGTGGTCCCGCCGGCCTCGATCCGCCAGGCGGTCACTTCACCGCGCCGAGGGTCAGCCCGGCGATGAAGTGCCGCTGCATCAAAAAGAACATCGCGACGGGGGGCAGAGCCGCGATGATCGCGCCCGCGGATACCAGGTGCCACTGCGCCACCCACTGCCCGTTCAGCGAATAGAGCCCCGCCGTGACCGGCATCGCCGCAGGCCCCTGGGTCAGCACGGTCGCCCAGAAATAGTCATTCCAGATGAAGGTGAAGATCAGCACCGACAGTGCCGCGATGGCGGGGCGCATCAGGGGCAGCACCACATACCAGAAGATGCGCCACTCGCTCACCCCCTCCACCCGCGCGGCCTCGATCAGCTCCTTGGGCAGCGCCTTGATGAAGTTGCGCATGAAGAGGGTGCAGAACCCGGTCTGGAACGCGACGTGAAAGAGGACGAGCCCGAGATGGGTGTTGTAGAGCCCGAGGTCGAGCGTGAGGTCGCGCACCGGCACCATCAGAATCTGGAACGGCACGAAATTGCCCGCGATGAAGAGGAAGAACACCAGGAGGTTTCCCTGAAACTTGTACACGGCGAGGGCGAAGCCCGTCATGCAGCTGAGCGCCACGGCGCCAATCACGGTCGGGATCGTTACCCAGAAGGAATTCAGGATGAAGGCGCCAAGGTCGGTGCGGGCGAACACCTCGGCGAAGTTGCCGAAGTTGATACTGCTCGGCACTCCCCAGTAGTTCCCCGCGGCAAGGTCCCCCGCACTGCGCAGCGCCGTCAGCGCGACGGCGAGAAGCGGCAGGAGCCAGATCACCAGGCTGACGGGCAGGGCGATCTGGTAAAGCGCGCGCGCCTGCCCCCGGACGGGACGGGGAAACATCAGCGGCTCCCCCGCTCGGCCCGCCACATGCTCCAGAGAAAGCCGGAGATGTAGAGGAGCATGATCAGGAACAGCACCGTGGCAATGGCAGCGCCGTAGCCCATGCGGAAGCCGTATTCCCCCAGCGCCTGTTCGTACATGTAGAAGGCGAGCACCCGGGACGAGCCGTAGGGGCCCCCGTCGGTCATGATCGACACGAGGTCGAACGACCGCAGCGCCCCGATCACCGTCACGACCACGGCGATGAAGGTGGCAGGGGCAAGCTGGGGCAGGATCACGAACCAGAGCATCCGCCACCCCTTTGCCCCGTCGAGGCGGCCCGCCTCGATCTGCTCGGGGTCCACGGCGTTCAGCCCGGTCAGGTAGAGGATCATGCAATAGGCCGTCTGGGGCCAGAGCCCCGCGGCGATGATGCCGTAAGTCACGTAGCGCTCGTCGGCCAGGATCGCGGGGGCATCGAGCCCGAACCAGCCCATCACGAGCTTCAGCAGGCCAAAGGACGGGTCGTAGAACCACGCGAACACCAGCCCCACGACAACCTGGCTGATGACGAAGGGAAAGAAGAACAGCGACTTGTAAATGCGGATGCCCGTGACCGTCTGGTTCAGGAACAGCGCCACCATCAGCCCCAGCGGCACCGCGAGCATGTAGAGCACGAGCCAGAGCACGTTGTTCCAGAGCGAGGTGTAGAACGCCTCATCGTCCAGAAGCTCGATATAGTTGGCGAGGCCCACCCAGGTCGCCGCCCCGATCCCGTCCCAGTCATAGAAGCTGATCCAGATCGACCGGAACACCGGGATGATGACATAGAGCGCGAACATGATCGCACCGGGGGCGAGGAACAGGAGCGGCGCCAGCCGCCGCTGGGTCGCGCGGGCCGCGGAGCGGCGGTCGGGCAGGGAAAGCTCGGCGGTGGCCATGGGATGCTTCCGTGGGCAGGGGGGCCGCCCCGCGCGGGGGCGGCCGGGTCTCAGTAGGCCCGGGCGCGGACCTTCTCGAGCCGGTCGAGGATGCGGTCGAGGTTCCCGGGTTTCACCATGAACTCCTGGAACCCCTCCATCCCCGCCTTGGCCATGTCGGCGGGCGCGTCGCGGTCGTAGAACTGGGCGAGCGCGTAGGCGTTCGACAGCACGCCGAAGCCTGCGGCGAGGAACTTGTCCTCGGGCACCGCCGCGTCCTTGTTCACCGGCAGCTGGCCGAGGGTCGCGTTCAGCGTGGACTGCACGTCGGCCCGCGCGATGTAGGCGAGGAACTTCTTCGCGTCCGCCTTGTTCTTTGCGGCCGAGGGGATGTGCAGGGTGTCGGTCGGCGCCTCCTCGGCCATGGGAATGCCGGGGGTGATGGTGGGGAACTGGAGGAAGCCGATCTGGTCGGGGCTGAGCCCGCCCGCCTTGAACACGTCCACGGCAAAGTTGCCCATCAGGTACATCGCCGCCTCGCCCTTGACGAAGAAGGGCACCGCCTCCTGCCAGTCATAGGCCGCGTGGCTTTCGATGAAGTACCCCGGCTCGATCAGCTCGGCCCATTTCGCGAACACCTCCCTGACCCGCGGGTCGGTGTAGGGGATCTTGCCCGCCGTCAGGTCCATGTGGAACTCGTAGCCGTTGACCCGCAGGTTGAGGTAGTCGAACCACCCCGCGGTGGGCCAGAGCGCCTTGGACCCGATGGCGAAGGGGGTGATCCCCGCCGCCTTCAGCTTGGCCGAGGCGGCGAGGAGCTCGTCCCAGGTCTTGGGCGGGGTGATCCCCTGGTCCGCGAAGATGTCAGTGCGGTAATAGATGCCCCACTGGTAGTAGGTGTAGGGCACGCCCCATTTCTCGCCGTTGATCTCCATCGAGGCGGCGGCAGATTTCAGGCTGTCGTTCAGCCCGTGCTCGGCCCAGACATCGGTCACGGGCTCGAAGAGCCCCGCCTCGACATAGGGGCCCATGCGATTGCCCGCGTACCACGCCGCGACGTCTGGCGCCTCGGCGGTCAGGAAGTTGCGGATCGCGGTCTTGTAGCCCTCGTGGTCGAAATTGTTCCAGACGACGGTCACGTCCGGGTTCTCGGCCTTGAACCCGTCGATCAGCGCCTGGAAGGCGGCCTTGGGCGCGGGGTCGGAGGTGTCGGTGTTGATCACCAGATCGCGCGCCGCCGCCGCATGGGCGATCAGCGCGCCCGCCGCCGCCAGGGCGATGGGTTTCAGCAACGTTCGCAGCATCGGTAGCCTCCCTATCGTCATGCCGATTTTGGTTCCGATTAATGGAACCTAGTTTTTGTTGATTGAAACCTTTCCCGAGCTCTGCTTAATTGTCAACCACAACCCGCACGCGAGATGCGGTCGATGACGGGGAAGGGGCGCGAAGGAGCGGATGGCCGAGGCGCCGCAGCGGGGCGATGGTAGCGTGGCGCGGGCCATGGCGCTGCTCGACGCGGTGGCCGAGGCCGGGCGGCCCGTGCGCTATGTCGACCTGCTCCATCGGGGGGCCTGGGCGAAGGCGACGCTGCACCGCCAGCTGCGCGCGCTGGTGTCAGAGCGGCTTTTGAGCTTCGATCCCGTGACTCAGCGCTATGCCCTGGGGCTGCGCCTCGTCCAGCTTGGCCACGCCGCCTGGCGCCGGGCGTCGCTGGGCGAGACGGCGCGCCCGATCCTCGATGCGCTGTCGGCGGAAACGGGCGAGACGATCCACCTTGCCCAGCTCGACGACGGGCAGGTGCTCTATATCGACAAGCGCAATGCCCGCCGCCCGCTCGAGATGTTTTCGGATGCGGGCCGGGTCGGCCCGGCCTATTGCACCGGGGTGGGCAAGGCCATGCTCGCCTTTCTGCCCGAGCGCGAGGCGCAGGAGGCGATCTCCAAGCAATCCTTCCACCGCTACACCCCCGGCACGCTCGACCGTGTCGCACTCTGCGCAGAGCTCGCGGCGATCCGCGCCACCGGCCTCGCCTTCGACCGCGAGGAACACGAGCCCGGGATCATCTGCGTCGCGGCGCCGATCCGGGGGGCCCGGGGGGTGGCGCTGGGCGCACTCTCGGTCACCTCCGCCACATCGCGGCGCAGCATCGACGATCTCGCCGCACTCGGCCCGCGCCTGGCTGCCGCGGCCGCCGATATCGCCATCGCCGCCGAGGCCGCGCGCTCGCCCGCCATCGCCTCGGGCGCCGTGCCGTGACCCGATCCAGAGGAGCCCGCCCATGAACCTGCCTGTTTCGGGCCTGAGCCTGCGCCATGTCGAGAAGCGCTTCGGCGAGACCCAGGTGATCCACGGCGTCGATCTCGACGTGGCCGAGGGGGAATTCTGCGTCTTCGTTGGCCCCTCGGGCTGCGGGAAATCCACGCTGCTGCGCATGATCGCGGGGCTGGAGGAAACGAGCGCCGGGTCGATCTCGATCGGCGGGCAGGACGTGACGCATATCGACCCGGCCGAGCGGGGGGTCGCGATGGTGTTCCAGTCCTATGCCCTCTACCCCCCACATGACGGTCGAGCAGAACATGGGCTTTGGCCTGCGCATGACCGGCCACCCCCGTGCCGAGATCGCGCAGAAGGTGGCCAAGGCCGCGGGGATCCTGAAGCTCGGCCCGCTCCTGCAGCGAAAGCCGCGGGCGTTGTCGGGCGGGCAGCGCCAGCGCGTCGCCATCGGCCGGGCCATCGTGCGCGAGCCGCGCGCGTTTCTCTTCGACGAGCCGCTCTCGAACCTGGACGCGGAGCTGCGGGTCGAGATGCGGGTGGAACTCGCCAAGCTCCACCAGACGCT
Source organism: Paraoceanicella sp. (assembly GCA_031399375.1). Classification (GTDB taxonomy): domain Bacteria; phylum Pseudomonadota; class Alphaproteobacteria; order Rhodobacterales; family Rhodobacteraceae; genus Paroceanicella. The sequence goes on along the minus strand of JANNOT010000021.1, from coordinate 8,544 downwards.
CGGCGCCACGATGATCTACGTGACCCATGATCAGGTGGAGGCGATGACGCTCGCGGACAAGATCGTGGTGCTGCGGGCGGGGCGGGTCGAGCAGGTGGGCGCGCCGCTCGATCTTTACGACGATCCGGTCAACCGGTTCGTCGCGGGCTTCATCGGATCGCCTGCGATGAACTTCCTGGACGCCGACGCCCGGGGCGAGGACGTGGTGCTGGCCGCGGCCCCCCTGCTTGCGACCGGCCTGCGGCTGCCCCCGGGCGCCCCGCGCGCGCTCACCCTCGGGATGCGGCCGGAAAGCGTGACGCTGGAGCCGGGAGATGGTTTCCGCGTGGACGTGGTGGAGCACCTGGGGGGCGTCTCGTACCTTCACCTCGAAGGCGATGGCGGCGCGCGTCTCGTGGCCGAGGTGCGCGACGCCCGGGGTGCCATGGTCGGCAGCCGGGTCGGCCTGCGCCTCGACCCTGCGCGGGCCATGCTCTTTGACCGCACAACCGGCGCACGGGTGCGGCTCGGCTGACGGCTTAGCGCCTGCGTCTACAGGGCGAAATCCGCTGCCGAAATGCCCACGACATGGTCGATCAGGACCGCGAAATCGGCGTGCCGGTCCCCGTTCGTGTCACCCGACAGAACCCCCTTGGCATAGCGCAACTGGCCGTCCATGCCGCCGAACGCCTGCGCGCCGATGAAGCGGAACGCCTGGTTGCCAGATGTGCCGTCCGTGTCCGCGTCGATCCCCGAGACATCGATGCGGTCCAGGCCGCGGGCAAAATCGCGGATCCGGTCCCGGGTCGATGGCGCGCTGTCCGATGCGGCGTTGAAGTCGAATACATCGGCGTCGGACCCGCCCCAAAGCCGATCCGCCCCGGCCCCACCATCGATCACGTCGCGGCCGCGCCCGCCGAAGAGATCGTCATTGCCCCGGCCCCCGCGCAGGATGTCGCGGCCCGCGAACCCCTCCAGCCAGTCGCCGAGCCGGTTGCCGACCAGGATATCGTCGCCCGCGAATGCCCGTTCGATCAGGGCGCGGTCATCGCTGCGCGACGGTGTTTCGGCGGCATCGACAAGGCGTGCGACCGACACCTCGAGATCGAGCGCCGAGACGATCCGGGTGCGCCCGACGACGCCGACATAGCCGGTCAGGGTGCCCGATACGAGCGTGTCGTCCCAGTAGCGGAAGCTGCCCGAAAAATAGTCGCGCTGGCCATCGCCGTAGTCGAGGACGATCTCCCGCGATGTCGCCCGCACGGGATATCCGTGCAGAAGAGTGCCCAGATCGACATCGCGCAAGTCGAACGCAACCGGATACTCGACCGTCAGACGTACCACGCAACCCTCCACCCTACAGATGAACAAGGTGGTCGTTCAGCGGCGCCGGGTCAACGATCCGTTCATTTTTGTTGACGGTTGGTTAACAGCATCCGGTCGCGGCGGCGCTGGCGATTACAGGATCACTTCCATCCCGTCGCGCGCGAACGCAAAGCTTGGCGCGCTTGCATCGCGAAGGCCCACCTCGGCGGCTGCGAGGTCGCGGTCGCAGGCAGGCGGGGCGTGGTGGACGATCAGGGTGTGGCGCACCCGGGCGGCGGTGGCGAGGCGCAGCCCCTCTTCCCAGTTCGAATGGCCCCAGCCGCGCTTCTGGGGATAGAACGCCTCGGAAAACGGGGCATCGTAGATCATCAGGTCGGCATCCTCGACCATGCGCCGCACGCCCGCATCGATCACGGGGTCGCCGTGTTCGTGGTCGGTCACGGTCACGATCACCCGCCCGCCGATCGCGATGCGGAAGCCGGTGCAGCCGCCGGGATGGTTGAGCGCAAACGGATCGACCCGCATGCCTGCGATCTCGGTCCCCTCGTCGGGCAGGCTGACGATGGGAAGCTTCACGTCGCCGGGGATCCGCAGGGGCCAGAGCGGCGGGGCGAAAAGCCGGCAGAGCGCGTCCTGCACCTGGCCCGGCGGATCGGCGGACCAGAGGCGCATGTCCACACGCCCGACGATCAGGGGCACGAAGTATCCAAGGCCGATGAGATGGTCGATATGGGTATGGCTGAGCAGCACCTCGAGCCGCCCCGACCGTCCATCCGCCATGATCGCGTCGCCCAGCCGCCGCAGGCCCGACCCGCAATCGACCACGAGTGCGCGTCCGTCGGGTGCGATCACCTCGTAGCACGAGGTATCGCCGCCGAAGACCTGGCTCTGCGGTCCCGGGGTCGGGATCGAGCCGCGGCAGCCCCAGACGCGAAACCGAACCCCCGTTGCGCCCATCGGGTCGGTCATCCCGCCGCCGTGCGTGCGGCAAGGTCGGCGCGGGCGCGGGCGAGCTCCTGGGTCGTCCGCTCCAGCCGGCCGGCCATGACGCGCAGAAGCTCCAGCGACATGCCGGGAAACTCGCGCAGGAGCCGCAGCAGCGTCGCCCGGTCGAGCCGCAGGACCTGCACGGTCTCGAGCGCGCGCACGGTCGCGGATCGCCGGGCATCGGACAGCAGCGCCATCTCGCCCACGATCTCGGTCGGGCCGATCCTGGCCACCTGGGTTTCGATCCCGTCCACGCGCAGCAGCACCTCCGCCTCGCCCGACAGGATCACGAGCGCCGCGTTCCCGTCCTCGCCCTGGACCATCAACGCCTCGCCGCGGTGAAAGGTCCGGTTCTCGGCCATCAGCGCGAGCAGCCGCAACTGGGCCGGGTCCACCCCGCGGAACAGGGGCGAGCGGCCGAGGATTTCGCTTTCGCGCGACAGGGTCACATCGGTCCTCCTGTGGGTCGGGTTCGGGGTAGGGGCCTGGTCATGCGGTGGCGCTCCGCGGTTCGGGCGCAGCGTCGGGTTCGGGGTCTGGGCTTGCTTCCGTGTCGGGCCCGGGTGACGCGGACGCGTCGGGATCCGATCCCGCCGTCTCGGCCACGCGGCCGTTGGCGATGCGGATCACGTCGTCCATCTCGGGTACCAGCGCCTCGTTCATGCTGCCAAAGACAACCGTCGCCTCGGGAAGAAGCCGCGCGATGGCGGTGCGCAGGGTCACGTGCGCCTCGCCCGTCTCGTCCGCCACGCCGTCGAGCAGCAGCAGCGCGGGCGAGGCTGTGATCGCGCGTGCCAGGGCAAGCCTGCGCTTCTGCGAGGGCGACAGGGTGCTGCCGGACAGTCCCACATCCGTCCTGAGCCCCGCCGCGATGACGAAATCATGCAGGTCATGGGCCCGCATCGCCTCCTCGAGCCGCGCCTCGATCGGGGGAATGGCATCGCGGCGATCGAGCCGCGGGCGGCCCTGCAGGATGTTCTCGATCACCGGCAGGCCGGGGATGTAGCCATCGCTGTCGAACCGGGTGAACGCGGGCAACGCGGTCCCCGCGAGCCGCGCGCGCGCCGCGATCAGCCGCGCCCGCCGCTCGGGCGCGTCGAGCACGCCGAGACGGTGGCGAAGCGGCACGAGCTGGAACGCCAGGGCGACCAGACGCTCGCGGTCTGCCCGGCCGAGCCGCCGCACCCCCCGGCGCCGGGCGATGGGAATGATGCGCGCGAATTCCTCCATCTCGGCCTGCTGGACGAGGCCGAGCTGGTCGATCAGCGTGGTATCGCGCCCGAGCGCGCCGAGCAGATCCTGCAGGGTCTCGGCCGTCTCGAGCCCGATTTCTGCAAGCTCCATCTCGATGCCCGCCTGCGCGAGCGCGCGGCGCACCTGCGGCAGGCCCGCCAGTCCGGGATTGCGGGCGAGGGGCTTGTCCGGGACGCCGAAGAAGAGGTTCTCGGCCACGCTCGCATTTTCCAGGTAGCCGTCGGGTGCCCAGTGCTCGACCATGTCGTCGAGGCCCATGGCCGCACGCTCTTCGCGCACCACGGCGCGGGCGTCGAGCGCGGCGCGGGCGATCTCGGGGTTCGCCGCGGTATCGATCCGGGTTGACAGGCCGCGGGCAAAGACCTCGCGCAGCAGGCCGACCGCCTCCATCACCTCGATCACCCGGTGATCGAACGCCTCCGGCCCCTCGATCCCGATGCGGGGATAGTCTACCCAGTCGAGATGGGGATCCTCGGGCGGCGCCCCGGTGATGCGCGCCTCGCGCTCTCGCGCCGCATGGTCGGGCGGCGGCGCGCCGTTGGGCTCGGTCCCCAAGAGGCTGTAGGCCACGTTCTCGCGGATCGTCCCGGTCAGGATATGGGGCGTGCGCGACACGAACGCGATCTCGGCCGACCCCCGGGTCAGCAGGTCGCGCCCGGTCTCGCCGCCCACCCTGACCTCGCCCGCCGCGACGTCCACCGCCCCCGCAAGCAGACGCATCAGGATCGCGCGGCCCCCGTCCTCGGCCCCCGCGATCAGGACCCGCGACCCCGGGCGCAGCGCGAGCGAGACCCCCTCGACGCCGCCCGAATCGCGGGGCACGTCGCTCGTCACCCGCTCCAGCACGATGGTCTCGCCGCGCAGCGTCAGGGGCTGCGGCAGGTCGGCGATCCGGTCGGCGCCATAGCTTTCCACCACCGCCTCGTAGCGGGTCGAGATGTCGGAATAGCTCTGGTAATACGTCAGAAGCTCGCGCCACGGCGCTGCGATATCCTTGTAGGCAGCAAGGATCGCGACCAGCGCGCCCAGGTCCATCCGCCCCTCGATCACCAGATACCCGCCGAAGCCGTAGAAGAAGAACGGCGTGATATGATTGATGACGTTGTTGGCGAACTTGATCGCGAATTTCAGCACGAAGATGCGGTAGCGGATGCGGAAATTCGTGTAGAGCCGGTCCGACATCCGCGCCAGATGCCAGGCCCGCGCCCCGCTGAGCCGCATCGCCTCGGCGCCCTGCACGGTCTCGGAAATCTCCGACGTCATCTCGCGCGTGTTGCGGATGCGGCTGCGGTTCAGCCCGATGACAACCCGCTGGATCTTGGGGATCACATAGGCCTGGACGGGAAAGAGGATGATCGCGGCAAGGCCCAGGACCGGGTCCTGCGCGATGATGAAGCCCACATAGACCAGGAGCTGCCCGCCCTGATAGACCGGCGTCGCGATCACGGCGCCCGAAAAGCCCCCGATGGGTTCGACCTCGGCGGCGAGCACCTGGACCACCTCGCCCGGGCTTGTCGCGCGCAGGCGGCTCAGCGGCATCCGCGTGACCCGCTCGAACACCGTGAACCGCACCCGGCGCAGCAGCCGCTCGCCGGTCAACCCCTTCTGGATGTTGATGTAATACTTGACGGCGTTGTTGAGCAGGATCAGCAGCAGCAGCGATCCGCAGAGCGCCAGCAGAAACTCGATCTGCTCAAGCCGGAGCCACAGGAACGTCTGCGGGAACTCGGTGCCGCGCAGCGCGTCGTTCACGATGATCTTGGGCACGTAAAGCGATGCGAGGATCAGCGGAAACGACACGAGCGATGCGAGCACGATCAGGATCTGATCGGGCCGCGAATGGACCCAGACGAATCGTAACAGGGTCTTTTCCATTGCCCCTCCGGCCCAGCGCGACCATGGCGACGATTGGTCAGCCGGCGTCTGTGCGCAAGCGCACATCGGGCAACCGGGACATTTCCGCCCCGGGGTCGGCCCGGCGGGCCGTCGTCAGTCGATGCCGGGTTCCGGCGCCGGATCCGATCCCGACCCCGAACCCTGGGCGGCAATCCCGACCTGGGCCGGACGCAGCAGGCGGTCGGCGATGGTGAACCCCTCGGTCATCACCTGGATGATGCCGCCCGGGACCGCGCCGGGGATCGGTGCCTCGAACATCGCTTGATGCAGGCGGGCGTCGAACTTGTCGCCGAGCGCGGGCGAGATCTTCTCGATGCGGTGTTTGGCGAAGGCCGCGACCAGCTCCCGCTGGGTCAGTTCCAGCCCCTCGATCAGCGGCCCCATGCGGGCGCGCATGTCGTCGTCGATCAGCGACAGCGCCCGGGCAAGGTTGTCGTGGACCGACAGGAGATCGCGCGCGAGCTTCGTGCCGCCATAGGCTTCCGCATCCTTGCGGTCGCGCTCGGCGCGCTTGCGCGAATTCTCCGCCTCGGCCAGGGCGCGCAGGAGGCGGTCCTTCAGCTCGTCCCGCTCGGCCGTCAGCGAAAAGATCTCCGCCTCTGTTGGATCGAGCGCGAGATCGTCGGACAATGTCTCGGGCAGCGTGTCGGGGTCCATCTCTGGCATCATCTCCGAAGTGGCATCTGGGGTCGTGTCCTGGGCTGTCCCGGGGGGCGTCCCCGGCGCGGGGTCCGGCGTCGTCTCTGCCATCATTCAGGCGTCATCCCGTTCTGGGCCGGTCGGAGACCAGGCGCCCGACCAGCCGGGCGGTGTAGTCCACGATCGGCACGATCCGTCCGTAGTTCAGCCGGGTGGGGCCGATCACGCCCACGGCCCCGATGATCCGGCGGTCCGCGTTCATATAAGGAGAAATCACCAGAGAGGAACCGGAAAGCGAGAAAAGCTTGTTTTCCGCCCCGATGAACACCCGCACCCCCTCGCCCGCATGGGTGAGGTCGAGTAGCTGGGTGATGTCCTGCTTCTTCTCCAGATCGTCGAAGAGCTGGCGGATGCGGTCGAGATCGCCCGCCGCCACATTGTCGAGCAGGTTCGCGCGCCCGCGCACGATCAGGCGTTCCGCCGTGGGCGCCCCGCGCGCGTCCCAGATCGCGATCCCCTGTTCCACCAGGCTCTGGGCGAGGGTGTCGAGCTCCTGCCGCCGCGCCGCGATCTCGGCCGCGATCACCCCCTGAAGTTCCGACAGCGAGCGCCCGCGCAGCGCCGCGTTCAGGAAATTCGCCGCCTCGCGCATGGCCGACGGGGTCAGCCCCGCGGGGGGGTGGAAGAGCCGGTTCTCCACCTGTCCGTCCTCGGTCACCATGACGGCGAGCGCGTTCTCGGGCGATAGCGGCACGAACTCGATATGCTTGATCGGCGCGTCCTGCTTGGGCGCGAGCACGAGGCTCGCGCCATGGGTCAGCCCCGACAGCATGTCCCCCGCCCGGTCGAGAAAGCCCGTGAGGTCGGGGTCGCGCTGGCCGAGGTTGCGCTCGATCTCGTCGCGCTCCTCGCCCGACACGTCCCCGATCTCCAGCAGGCCGTCGACGAAGAGCCTGAGGCCGAGATGGGTCGGGATCCGCCCCGCCGAGACGTGCGGGCTGCCCAGGAGCCCCAGCTCCTCCAGATCCTGCATCACGTTGCGGATCGATGCGGCCGACAGCCGCTCGGACAGGCTGCGCGACAGGGTGCGCGAACCCACGGGTTCGCCGGTTTCCAGATAGGTCTCGACCAGTTGGCGAAAGATCGCGCGGCTGCGGTCGTTCAGATGGCTGAGGCCAGAGGGGCCGTCCTGGGTCATCGGGGGTCCAATGCGTCGCCCGGCGATGATAGGGGCCCCACCCCGCGCGTCAACTGCCGCGCCGGGCGGCCTCGGCCGGGGGTGCCCCCGTCTCCATCCGCGCGACCATGCGGTCGTAGTCGGGATGCACGGTCCCGAGTAACCGGTCCCAGACCGACAGGAAGTTTCCGTAATTGTAGCGAAACTGGCTGTGGTGCAGGTCGTGATAGGTCGTGCAGAGCAGCGGCGACGGCGCCCGCGCGCTGGCCGAGGCGAAGTATTCGAACCCCGCATGCCCGATCATGCCCGAGATCTGGTCGAAGAGCCGCAGGGCCAGGATCGAGACGGCGGGCAGCGGCAGCACGAACCACACGATCAGGTAGAACCCGTGCTCGATCGCCGTATCGACCAAGGTAGAGCTGTCGTTCGACCAGGCCGTGGGCGCCACGGATTTGTGGTGCAGGGCATGGTGGCGGTAGAGCCGCGGATGGTGCAGCAGCCGGTGCCCGAAATAGAACCAGGCGTCATAGAGCAGGAAGGCAATCGCAAAGCCCAGGGGGACCGACCACCAGGACAGCGCCCAGGGCGCGGGCGTCCAGCCCTGCATCTGCGCGAAGAGCCCGGTCCCGAGCAGCCCCGCCGACAGGGCGAGCGCACCCATCGAGGCCCGGATCTCCGCCCGCCGCCGCCGCGCGCCATCGCGCTCTGCCTGGATCCGCCGCTCCGGATGGCGGGCGTTGCAAGCCTCGAGCGCGAGCCCGGTGGCGAAATAGACCGCAAGGGTCACCGCATAGACTGCCGACAATGTCAGAAGATAATCGATCATCACTGTACCCTATCGCCAGGCTCCGTCCCGGTCCATGCGGCGATGGGCGCGCCCCGCTGGCCTCTCGCCCGCCCCCTGCCACGCCCCGGGAACACCTGCGGCCCCATCGCGACGCCGGGACTTTGCGGGGGTGGGGGGGGGGGGGGGGGCAAGCCCCCCTCCCTCTCCCTCCCCCCGCCAGCGGAGGGAGGGGAGCGCCAGCGCCGGCGCGGTCATGCGGGTGGCGGGCGGTCCCCCGTTGCTGAGAGGCGCTTGAGCAGCAGGATGCTTCTCAAGACGCCTGCCCGAGCGTCGGGGTGAGTCGGGGGCGCGTCAAGGCTGAACCCCCGTCCCGGGGGCGCGCGAGGCGCGGCCTTGACCCGCCCCCGACTCACCCCCGCAAATTCCCGGCGTCGCGATGCGGCCGCAGGTGGTCCCGGGGCGTGGCAGGGGGCGGGCGAGAGGCCAGCGGGGCGCGCCC
>JANNOT010000019.1:0-3569 GCA_031399375.1 Paraoceanicella sp. | reverse complement strand
TCGGGTCGGGCTCTGGCCAGGGGCGCAGCTACTTCCTGACCCGGCTCCTGCAGGGGGTGGTGTTCCCCGAGGCGGGGCTCGTCTCGGCCGACGACCGGGTGGAGCGGCGCTATCGCTGGGTCGTGCGGGGCGGGATCGCCGCCGCCGCGATGCTGGCCGTCGGCTTTGGCATCGTCTGGACGCTGAGCTATTTGGGCAACCGGACCCTGGTGGCCGCCGCCCGCGCGCAGGTGGGCGCCTATCAGACGCTGGTGCAGGGGATCACCGTCGACCCCGTTTCGGACACCGACCTGCCCCGCGTGGTGCCTGCGCTCAACATCCTGCGCGACATGCCGGGCAACCCGGCGCAGGGCGATCCCGCACCGCCCACCGCGCTGACCTGGGGGCTCTACCAGGGCGGCGCGATCGGGACGGAGGCCGCCCAGACCTATCGCGGGGCGCTGAACCAGCTCCTGCTGCCGCGCCTGCTCCTCCGCCTCGAAACCCAGATGGCGGGGAACCTCAACAACCCCGACCTGCTCTACGAGGCGCTGAAGGTCTACCTGATGCTCGGGCTTCAGGGGCCGATGGACGCGGACCGCGTCACCCAGTGGCTGACGCTCGACTGGTCCATCGCCTATCCCGATGACGGGCTCCGGCGCGACCTTGCGGGGCACCTCGCCGCGCTGCTCGGCCAGCCGATGCAGGCGATCGCGCTGAACGGCCCGCTGGTCGACCAGGTGCAGGGCCTGCTGGCAGAGACGCCGGTGGCGACCCGCGTCTATGCCGGCATCGTCAAGAGCCCGGCCGCGACCGCCCTGCCGGACTGGCGGGTGCTCGCGGCGGGCGGCCCCGCGACGGCCCGGGTGCTCGTGCGACCCTCGGGCGAACCCCTGACCGCAGGGGTGGACGGGATTTATACCTATGCTGGCTTTCACGACGTGTTCCTGCCCGCGGCGCTCGACGTCGCGCAGCAGGTGACGCGCGAAAGCTGGGTCCTGGGGCCGCGGGGCGAGACGCTGACGACGCCCCAGAACATCGCCAATGTCTCGCGCGACGTGATCGATCTCTACTACACCGACTATGTGACGCGGTGGGAGCGGGTCCTGGGCGATCTCGACGTGGTGCCCATGACGACCGTGACCCAGGCGGTCGAGACGATCAATGTCCTGTCCGGCCCCGCCTCGCCGATCCGCAACATCCTCAAGTCGGTGTCCGACGAGACGCGGCTGACCGAGATCCGCGCGGCGATCAATGTCGAGGCGGGGGCGGCGGGCGTGGCGGACGTGGCGCTGGACGAGCTTCAGGGCGGCGTCGATGCCCGCACGCAGACCCTGCTCCAGATCCTCCAGGCCGCGAGCCCCAGGCTCGACGGCTCGGCCCCGGCCGAGCAGAAGCCCGGTGCCTATGTCGAGACGCGGTTCCAGTGGCTGCACGATTTCGTCGTGGCGCCCGAGGGGGTGCCGTCCGAGCTCGACAACCTCATGGGCACGATGACCGAGGTCTACGGCGACCTCAACCGCCTCGCCGTCGGCGGGGGTTCGGCGGTGGCGGCGGCGTCCGCGGATGGCAGCGCCGCGGCGCGGCTGATGGAGGCGACGACCCGCCTGCCCGACCCGATGAAACGCTGGGCGAGCCAGGTGTCCGAGGGCGGGGCGACCGTGGCGACGGGGGGCGCCCGGGCGCAGCTGAACGCGCTCTGGCAGGCGCGGGTCCTGCCGATCTGCGAAAAGACCCTCGCCGGGCGCTATCCCTTCAACCGATCCGCGGACTCGGACGTGACGATCCAGGATTTCGCCCGGCTCTTTGCCCCGAACGGCCTCATCGACGCATTCTTTACCGAGAACCTCTTCCCCTTCGTCGACGCGACCTCGAACCCCTGGAAATGGAAGCGGGTGCAAGGCAAGGACCTTGGCATCTCGGACGGCGTGCTCCAGCAGTTCCAGCTGGCGGCCGAGATCCGGGACAGCTTCTTTCTCTCGGCCGCGCTGCCCTCGATCACCTTCGACATGAAGCCCTCGGCGCTCGACCCCAACGTGCAGCAGGTGATCCTGGAGGTGGACGGCCAGACGCTCGACTACGCCCATGGGCCGCAGGAGACGACGCCGATGACCTGGCCCGGCACAGCGGGCGGGCGCACCCGGATCGCCTTCACCCCCGAAACTGCGGGGAGCGAGAACCAGATGAGCCGCGAGGGACCCTGGGCCTGGTTTCGGATGCTCGACGCGGCCGAGGTCCGGCGGACCAACACGTCGGACCAGCTGCGGGTGATCTTCAACCTCGGGGGGCGGATCGCGGTGTTCCAGCTCCGTGCGGGGTCGGCGATCAACCCGTTCTCGCTGACCGCGCTCAGCGGCTTTCGCTGTCCCCGATCGCTCTGATGGCCGGGGTGGGGTATTTCGGCAAGATCGCGAGCCTGGGCGATTTCGTGCGCCGCGACACCCCCCCGGGCTTCGTGGAGGTCTGGGATCCCTGGCTTCAGTCCGGGCTGACCGAAAGCCGCGCGGCGCTGGGGGACGCCTGGCTCGACCATTACGCCGTGGCACCGATCTGGCGGTTCGCCCTTGCCCCCGGGCTCGCCGGGGCGGCGGCGGTCGCGGGGCTGGTGATGTCGAGCCAGGACCGGGTCGGACGGCTCTTTCCCCTGACGCTCATGGCCGTCGTGGCGGGCACGGGCGCGCTTCAAGACGCACCGGCACTGGTCGCGATGGAGGAAGCGGCGCTTGCCGCCCTCGACCCCACGCTGCCGCGCCAGACCTTCGACGCCGACATCCGCGCGCTTGCGGCCCCCCGGGGCGATCCCGGGGCGCCCGGCAGCCTGTGGGAGACCCACCCCCTCGACGCCCCGCCGCTGCGGCTGGCCCATCCCGGGCTGCCCCCCGCGCGCGCCTTCGCGTGTCTGCTGGACCTCGGCCGGGCGCGGGAGGCGGCGGGATGACGGGGACCGGGATCCGCTACGCCGCGCGGACCCATGTGGGCCGGGTGCGCAAGCTCAACGAGGACAGCCTCTTGTCCCTGCCCGACCTTGGCGTCTGGGTGGTTGCCGACGGGATGGGCGGCCATGCGGGGGGCGATTTTGCCAGCCAGACCATCATCGAGGCCATGGCGACGATTCGTCCGGATCTGGAGGGGGCGGATGTGATGGTTGCCGTGCGCACCGCCCTGGTGGCTGCCCATGACCAGATCGTGGGGGAATCCCACCGCCGCGGGGGCACGACCATGGGCTCGACGGTCGTGGCGCTGATCCTGTCGGGCGACTTCTTCGCCTGCCTCTGGGCCGGCGACAGCCGCCTCTACCTCGCCCGCGGGGCCGAGATCCGCCAGCTGACCGACGATCACAGCCTGGTGGCAGAGCTCGTCGCCTCGGGCCAGCTCAGCCCGGCCGAGGCGGAGCGCCACCCCCAGGCGAACGTGATCACCCGCGCGGTCGGGGTGGGCGAAGTGCTGGAGCTGGACAAGGTCCGGGGCGAGGTGCAGCGGGGCGACCGGTTCCTGATCTGCACCGACGGGCTGACGCGCTACGCGGATGCGGGCCTGCTCGGCGCCATGCTCGCCAGCCGGTCGATCGAGGCGGTGGCCGACGCGCTGAT